>CALVOU010000080.1 GCA_944350365.1 uncultured Bacilli bacterium | reverse complement strand
AAATAATAAAAAAGTAATGAAAAAAAATAATTGACATATAATATAAAAAATGATATATTTCTTACAACGACTGAGATAAAGAAAAGTAATATTGTTTCTTTTATTCAAGCGAGTTAGGTATGGTGGAAGCTAACAATAAAAAACAATATGAAGAACACTTTGGAGTTGCTTATGCGAAATCAAAAGAGTAGTGTAAGTCGGAAGTAATCCGTTATCTTATTACTAGATTTAATAGAATCGAAAGGGATCATAATCAGACAGAAATGTTTATGATAAATTGGGTGGCACCGCGGAAGACTAGTTTCGTCCCATACGTATCTAAAATACGTGTTGGATGCGAACTAGTCTTTTATTATTAAAAAGAAAGAAGGAAATTTTTATGAGTACGGTGACCTTACCCAATAGTAAACGAAAATGATCAAAGAATTATTCAATACCACATTACGAGAGAATATGAGAAAATGGTAGATTCTCATATGATTACGGATAATACTACCAATAAAAATTCTTGGGAGAAGCTAAAAAAGGCGCAAATCTTCTGTGATTTTTTAGAAAAGGAAAATATTAATTACGAATATTGTTTTAAACACCCAGAAGTATTAAGTTGCGATGAATCAAAAGATTATTATCAGCGCTTCTGTTCTTATGTAGAGAAATATACGATTTGTAAAAATCTAGTCATTCATGAACGAAAAGGACAACATCGCAAATTTTTAATCATTACTGATCAATGCAAACAGATAGATCTAAAGAAATTAAAAGAAGTCCTAGATAGTAGTAAACTAGAATTTATCCCAGAAGAGGAACTAGCTACTTTGTTAAACACCTATCCAGGAAATGTATCAATATTTAATCTTTTATACGATCAAGAACAACAAGTAGAATTGATTATCGATGAAGAACTATTAACTAGTGATCTACTCGTGTTTCATCCTTTATATAATGGGATGAGTATGTTTATCAAACCGAAGGAAATAATGAAGTTTCTAAATATGATAAAAAGAGAATCTATGATGACTGAACTACCAGAAAGAGAACAGTTATGTCTTAGAAAATAGAAGAAGGTAGAAGAAGAAAAATGAGAGAAATTAAAGTAGGAAGTTATTATCGTCATTTTAAAGGAACAATGCACAAAGTAATTGCGATAGCTAAGCATAGTGAAACTTTAGAAGAGTTAGTAATTTATACACACGAAGGAACAGATGAAGTATGGGCAAGACCTTATTCACTATTTAGTTCATTAGTGGACAGGGAAAAATACCCACAAGTAGAACAAAAATATCGTTTTGAGGAGGTACAATTATGACATTAAGAGAATTATATGACAAAATAGAAACTTATCTTGATAAAGAAGTAGAAATCAAAGGATGGATACGAAGACATCGTAAACAAAAAGAATTTGGCTTTATCGATTTTTCTGATGGCACTTGTTTTACACATATGCAAATCGTATATGATAAAGAAAATAGTAAAGACTACGAGAAGATAGAATCTCTCAAGCATGGTAGTGCGATTCGAGTAGTAGGAAAGGTAGTAAAATCAGAGGGTAAAGGACAACAATATGAGATTAAGGCCAAAGAGATAACGCTAGAAGGAGATTGTGATGATGATTACCCACTACAACCAAAACAACATTCACGAGAATTTTTGCGGGAAATCGGCTATCTTCGTCCACGGGCTAATCTATTTCAAGCTGTATTTAGAATTAGAAGCATTGCGGCAATGGCGATTCATACCTATTTTCAGGAAAAAGGCTTCGTATACTTACATGCCCCACTAATTACGGCAAGTGACTGTGAAGGGGCAGGGGAAATGTTTCAAGTGACGACACTAGACTTAGAAAAAGTTGCTAAAACGGGAAAAGTAGACTACAGTAAAGATTTTTTTGGAAAACCCGCATCGCTTACGGTTTCAGGTCAACTACAAGGAGAAACTTTTGCCCTAGCGTTTAGAAATATTTATACTTTCGGTCCAACTTTCCGGGCTGAAAACTCGAACACGAAGACGCATGCAAGTGAATTTTGGATGATCGAACCAGAAATGGCATTCTGTGACCTTGAAGAGTTGATGGATGTCGAAGAAGACATGCTAAAGTTTATTGTAAAATATGTATTAGAACATGCTAAAGAGGAAATGGCTTTTTGTGATCAATATGTAGAAACTGGATTAATTGAAAAATTAACGAAATTAGTAAATAGTAAGTTTACGAGAATCCGTCATGAAGATGTGATTACTATTTTGAAAAAAGCAAATGTTAAATGGGAATTTACTCCGGAATATGGAGAAGATATAGCGAAAGAACATGAAAAATATATCACCGAGTATTTTGATGGGCCAGTCTTTATTACTGATTGGCCAAAAGATATCAAAGCATTCTATATGAAGCAAAATCCAGATGGTAAAACTGTCGCAGCAGTAGACTTAGAAGTGCCAGGAGCTGGAGAATTAATGGGTGGTAGCCAAAGAGAAGAAGACTATGACAAATTAGTTGCTAGAATGAAAGAAATGCAAGTCCCAACGGAAGGGATGGAATGGTATTTAAACTTAAGACGTTTTGGTGGATGCGTACATTCAGGATTCGGAATGGGCTTTGAGAGATTATTGATTTATCTAACCGGTGTAGAAAACATCCGTGATGTTATTCCATATCCTAGAACACCAGGTAATTGTGAATTTTAAAAAAGGGAAATTATGTGGGAAAACACTACAGTTTTCCCACTGATTTACCAAAAAAAGACTAGAAAATGAAGATTTTTAAAAAAAAGTATTGCCAAAGTAAAAATTGTATTATATAATGAAATGGCTTTATGAAATTATTCATGTGCCTGATTAGCTCAGTTGGTAGAGCACTCGGCTGTTAACCGATAGGTCGTAGGTCCGAGTCCTACATCAGGCGCCAT
>CALVOU010000079.1 GCA_944350365.1 uncultured Bacilli bacterium | reverse complement strand
CTGAATCATGATGATTTGACTATCATTTGGATAAAGACGAAACTGATAACTTTTATACATATTCATGATGTCATTCCTCCTTTGGTGTTCATGATTAACAAGACTATACCAAACAAATGTATGCAAATCAAGCGAATTACAAAATTTTCTATTTTTTTATTTTATTTTTCTATACAAAGCAAATTCCTAGTATATAAAAAAATTCTATCGTCAAAATACAAGATAGAATTTTCAAGTTCTTAGAATAATTTTAATATATCATTAAAGGTAATGTAAAGCATAAGTGCTATCAATAGGAAGAAACCAATGGTATGAATTAAATTTTCTGTTTCTGCTTTGACTGGTTTTCCCTTAATTTTTTCAATGATTAGGAATAGAATTCTACCACCATCAAAGGCTGGGAATGGTAATAAGTTGATAAAACCAACATTGATACTTAGTAAAGCAATTAAGTAAACAATATTTTCTATTCCAGCTTCGGCTTGTTCTCCTACTACACTATAAATACCAACAGGGCCAGACAGTTGATTTACCGATAGATTTCCAGTAAATAATCCTTTTAAGGTAACCACCATCTGACGGAATAAGGAATCCGTTTTTACTGTTGCATATTTTACCGCAGGAATAAATCCTCGTTCAATTTCTCCTTGAGAAGTTACTCCGATTTGGTATACTTTAGTTCCATTTACTTCTACTTCTTTAGGAACAACTTCAATTTCGTACTCTTCATCGTCTCGTTCGATAGTAAAGGTAATTGGTTTTGACTTATCTTCTACTTGTAGATATATAGAGACATCATCAGAAGTCTTTACTTTATGACCATTAATCTCTAAAATTCGATCTCCTACTTGTATACCCGCTTCTTCTGCTGGGTTTCCTTCAATTACTGAAGAGATAACTGGTTCGGTTGTTCTTGCTCCCCAGATTAATCCTAGCAAAAATAGAAAGAGAATTGCGGATATAAAGTTAAAGCCTGCTCCAAAGAACATCACTAAAAATCTTTGCCAAACACTTTTCGATTGTAACAATCTATCTTTAGGGATTTTTTCATCTTCTTCTGTTCCTTCTCCAGCTAACGAACAGTATCCCCCAATTGGAATTGCGCGAATCGAATAAACTGTTTCGCCATTTTTACTCTTTTTACTGAATAGTTTCGGTCCCATTCCAATGGAAAATTCATAGACATAGATTCCACAAAGTTTCGCAAATAAGAAATGTCCTGACTCGTGAATGAGAACGATAATACCTAAAATAATGATGAAATAAATTATGGTTAACATGATACCTCCTTATATAATTGACATAAATAAAACAGCTGTAATAATCACAAAAATAATACTATCAAAGCGATCTAATATTCCGCCATGACCTGGGATAAGATTAGAAAAATCCTTCTTATCGAAGTGCCTTTTAATCGCTGAAAAAACCAAATCTCCAAATTGTCCCATCAAGGATAATGTCACGGTTACGATCAATAAATGAATGATATTCATATCAGGATTAATCACAGTTAAATAAAAGGTACAAGCAGCAAATACGCCCATCAAAGTTCCACCAATTAACCCTTCCATTGTTTTCTTTGGAGAAATCTTTCTCGCTAGTGGATGTTTTCCTACAAGCATACCTGTAAATAACCCAAAAGTGTCGGTCATTACCGTGATGATAAAGAAATATAAGATATATAATAATGAATAATTTCTCATTAAAATTAGCAAATTGAACGATAGTCCAATAAAGATAGTACTTGCTAGTAGATACATTGCGTCTTCTATATTATATTTCTTCTGATTATCGATTATGACAACCGGTAAAAGATAAGTAATTAGGAAAAGACTGAGTACTCTATAATCTAGGGAAATTACTAATTCCTTGGATTCATAATTATTCATAATTAAAAACGCAACACATAAATAAGATAGTATTTGTAGTAAAAAAGGAATTTTCTTTTCATTATTCTTATACTTGATATCGTATATCTCTTTAAATGCTATTAATCCTATCAGTAAGGATAATAAAGTAAATAAAATGCCCCCCTCTAGTAAAATTGGTAAGACAATAGCGACAATAATCGCTGCCCCTAATATTCTTTTTTTCATAGTGATTAACCTCCAACATCTTCTTTATCATATTTACTCTTATACTTTATTATTATAATACAACTGGCAATTAACTACAATAATTTAATGATAATTATACTTTTTTTTGCCACACTAATAATGGTGATTAAACATGTATTATTTAAGGTTTTTCTTTTTTTATTCTATTTTAGGTCATTTTTTGGAGTCTTTACTAACTTCTCAGTATGAAAGTGGAATTTTGTATGGATATTGGACACCAATTTATGGAATTGGGGTTTGTCTGATTATTGTTATCTATCATTGTATTCAAAAATGGTTACACCCTAACAAATGGGTATTACCAATTTTACTTTTCTTTAGTAGTGCCTTTTTATTGGCATTTATGGAGTTATTAGGTGGATATTTAATTCAAATACTTTTTCACCAAGTATTTTGGAATTACCAAAATCATCATTTTCCAATTGGACTTTATACTTCTTTGGATATGGCTCTAGTCTGGGGAATTACTAGTATCGTTGTTATCTATATTTTGAAACCTCTTACTGAACCAATCATTAAAAAGATTCCAAAAACAATTATCTTTATCTTATTAGGATTATTTATTCTTGATATTTTACTTACAATTAATAATAAAATTATCACAGAACAAAATGAAAATAAATTTTCATCTCCCAGTCGTTACCTCCTGGGCTTTCTGCTTCATCGATAGAGTAACCTCTATTCTCCACAGACTTAACTTCCGACAGTCGCTGCCGTAGTTTTCTGTTCTTTCTTTTTTACTTTTTACTTGCTAAATTAACTCTTTCATATATTTCTTTATTCCTTCAAATAATATATTTTGACTAGCATTGATATCTCTATCATGGTAACTCCCACATTCTGGGCATATCCAA
>CALVOU010000078.1 GCA_944350365.1 uncultured Bacilli bacterium | reverse complement strand
TATCAAAATTGAAATAAAAAATCAAATTGTGGAGGAATAGAAATGATTAATAATAGTAAATTAAATAAAGAAGAATTCGGAAAGTTTTTGTCTAACTTTGCAGAAAAAACTAATGATATTTTTTTAAAATCTTTAGATTCCAGTGCAAGATTAAATGAAAAAATTAAAGGAATAGTTGGTGAAAGATTAATAAAAGATGAGGAATATTGTGAGAAAGTTTATAATTTTTTAGAACAACTTAATAAATTAACAGATGATTTTATAAAAGAATATAAATAAAAGGTAAGATAGGGGTTGAAGGCATGAATTATATTAAACAGTTAAATACATTTTATAGAATCTTACCTAATAACCCTATAAGTCCAACCGCACAATGTTTTTATACTTATTTGTTAAATAAAAATAATGAGCTAAGTTGGATTAAGGAGTTTAAGGTGACAAATTCTGTGATAATGGCATTTACAGGTTTAAGTATATCTGCTCTTCAAAGAGCTAGAAATGAGTTAGTTCAAAAAGGTTATATTATTTATAAAAAGGATTCTGGAAATAACGCAGGAAAGTATCAAATTATAGAGCTTGTTGTTCATATAGAACAACAAAGTGAACAACAATCTGAACAACAATGCGAACAGCAAAGTGAACAACAAACCGACAACAAAGTGAACACATTAAATAAACATAAACTAAAAACTAAAACAGAAACTAATAAGAAAGAAAGTAAGAAAGATAAAAAGGAAACTTTTGATGAGCTAATTAACAACTATACTACAAATGAAGAGCTAAGAGAAGAATTAAAAAATCATTTAGCAACACGTAAAGCAAAAAAAGCAACATTAACAAATAGAGCTATAGAGTTATCATTAAAAAAGCTAGATGAGTTAGTAAAAAGTGTTCCTGTTAACGAGCAGGAGGGTATGAAGATAAAAATCGTTCAAAGAAGTATTGAAAGAGGTTGGATAGGCTTCTTTCCAATGCCAGAAAATAATAAAAAAGGTGATGGATGGGATTATATTAAACAAGAGTCTCGAAAATATGAAGATCAAGACTTACCATTTTAGTAATGGAGGTTACAAATGAATAGGAAGAGTGTAATTGAAATTTTAGGAATTTTGAAAGTTGCATATCCAAAATTTTATGCAAATATGACTAAAGATGAAGCAGAAAAAACAATAAATTTATGGTGTGAAATGTTTAAAAATGATGCTCCAGAATTGGTAGCAATAGCAGTTAAAAAATTAATTATGGAATTACAATTTCCACCTACAATAGCAGATATTAAAAACACAATGTTTAAGTTAGTAGATAAAACAGAAGATAATACAGAGCTGTGGAATAAATTCTTAAAAGCTTTAAAAAATAGCGGATATAATTCCAAAATAGAATTTGAACAATTACCAGAATTAGTACAGAGATTTGTTGGTAGTCCAGAAAGATTAAGAGATTATGCTATGATGGATTTAAATACAGTAAACACGGTGGTAAAAGGACAATTTTTAAAGCAAATTGATAGTTTGAAAGTTAGACAGAAAGAGAATTTAATGTTACCTAAAGAAACTAAAGATATCATTGAAGCATTATCAAGTAAAATGGATATTAAGCAAATTGGAGGTTTAAATGAAATTTAGTGATGAAGAATTAACAAATATTGCAGATGAGTCACTTGATTATTTAGAAAGAGCAATTAGAGAATTAAATGATGTTAAAGAATATTTAGATATTAAACAGGAACTTGAAAGTATAAAAATAGACTTATTAGAAGAATCTGATGCGTATAGAAAAAATTACTATAAACAGATTGAAGAAGAAAGAAATTATGAAAATTTAGAATATCAGAGGAGTAGACTATGATAGAAATAAAAGACATGAGTGATAAGCAGTTGAGACAAGCTTATGTATTAGCTTGTAAGCAGTATAATCAAGCATATAAGGATAAAAAGGATATAGAAAATGAAATGTATAAAAGGTTTGAAATAGAGTTAGAAGAAAATAGATAGGAGATGTGTAAATATGAGTATGATAGCAAAAGACAATGGAGGAATATCAATACCACCATTACAAAATGGTGTATACATTGCAATTTGTAGTGGATTAATCGATTTAGGAATACAAGTTAGTGAACAATTTGGAACAAAAAGTAGAAAAATGATAGTACAGTGGACAGTTCTTGATGAAACTATTGAGATAAATGGAGAAAAATTACCAAGAGTAATGCATAAGCAATACGGATTTAGTATTGGAGCAAAGTCTAATTTAAGAAAAGATTTGGAATCATGGAGAGGAAGAGCTTTTACAGATAGTGAACTTAATGGATTTGATTTAAAAAATATTTTAAATGTTCCATGTCAAATGCAAATTATAACAAAAGAAAGAGTAGGAAAGAGTGATGTAAATAACATTTCTGGTATTATGAGTTTACCTAAAGGTAATAGTGTGGACAAGCTTAATGAAAAGGATTTAATATACTTTGATATTGAGGATTTAAACACGTATAAAGATTTTGAAAGAGCGCCAAAATGGATACAAGAAGTAATTAAACAAGCGGAAAATTATGAGAGTTCAGGACTTAAAAAGTATGTTGAAGAAAATATAAAAGAAGATATAGAAGATGGCGAATTTATTACAGTAGATGATACTGAAGATTTACCGTTTTAGGAGGAATAGAAATGTTTAAAAAGAATGAAATTGAAAGTGGAAAACAAAAAGCAATATATGAAATTAAAAAAAAATAAAAGTCTTGTTTTGAACACAAACGGAACTGTAGTAGTTATTGGAAACAAAATTGATGTAATGACTGATATAACTTTTTTAATTGATCGATTACTTGAAACTTTGCCACAAAATGTTCAAAAATATATATTGGCTGCTTTAATAGGCCATTTAAAAAATAATAACAATGAAATATCAGATGAAGATGAGGAATTGGCACAAAAAGTGCTAGATAAAATTAAAGAACTAAAATAAAGAAAGGAGGAGAGATAGTTATAGATTATTAATTAGTTTACAACTATCTCTTTTTGTAAATGACGATTGTAAATATTAAG
>CALVOU010000077.1 GCA_944350365.1 uncultured Bacilli bacterium | reverse complement strand
GGACTTGATATCTACAGAAATAGAATTTAATGGATATCCAGGTTGAAGTTTCTCTGAGGGTTTATCGATAATATAAAAATCTTCACTATTCCAAGTATATGTTTGTTCTTTATCTTTAGTTACTAGGGCTAATCCATATACATATTTTGCGAGTAGTTTACCTTCTTTTCCATACTCCCTAACTAAATTAGAATAGTACTCGATTTCTTCTTCATCACTCAATCGTTTTCCATTTATTCTTCTTACATAAACACCCGGTTGTTTATCGGTAGGAACACCTTCTAAAAATAAGGTATCATCTGTTGCCATTGTTGGTATTCCTACTGCTTGATAACAACTTTTTGCTTTAATCAAAGCATTTTCTATTGCGGTTGTTCCATTTTCTTCTATATCAATTTTCTGATCAATATCTAATAAAGAAATCAATTCAATTCCCTGCTCTAGTAATTTCTTAGAAAAACGATTCACTTTGGCCGGATTAGTTGTTGCAAATAATATTTTTTTCATTTTACTTCCTCCTTGTCTTATTCCTCTAATAAGACCGTTGGCATATCACTAACCGCTATATGGTTACTATCTTGCCACTTTCCTACTATCTGTTTAATACTTTCTATGTTTTCTCCATAATAATATACTATCCACATTGTATCTAACTGATATATAGTATTATACCAATAAAGTCCATCTAATTTTTCGATTAATTTAGAATAAATTTCTCCCATTTGATTCATTTCTATTTCGTTAAAGATAATTCTAATTCCTACTAAACTTCCAAAATCTCCTAACTTTTCGTCTTTTTCTTGATCAATGATTAGATAAGATCCTTGAGGAAAAGTATAAGTTTCTAGCATAGCTTTAAATGCTGATAACTTATCTTCATTTATGGTAAATTCGATATCTGTGGCATAAGGACCAAATTCTCCTACAGGGCTTCCATCTCCAGTTATCTCACCAATTTCCTTCTCTTCCATATATTTGGTCATAGGATACTCATAAATTTCCTCTAAGTCTTCAAAATTTAGAGGCATATTGATCTTTAATATTACTTCAAGCATTTGATTATTTTCTAAATCACTCATATTTTTCTCTTGTTTAGATGAACATCCAACCAGTAAAGCCGTAAATAAAAATATCAGAGTACAATAAATATATCTTTTCTTCATCGTAAATCCTATACTTTGTCAAAATAAGTAATCTTTCTTTCCATGACATCTGTTTCAATCGCATCACGTAATAATTTTCTTACCTTAGCTGCTTCTTTTAAATTCTTTAAGCAAATTTTAGTACCAATTCTTTCTGTTTTCCCATGCGCATCAACTGTTACACTAACTGTTCCTACTTTTAACCATCTTTGGATTAGTGTCTCTGTCAAATCTGGATCTTTTAACGTATATAGTTCAAACGTATTAGAATGTCTTCTAAAAAAGCCAGTTGTAATGATCAATTCATCTTTAGTAATTTGATAGCTAGTAAAATTCATATGAATTAAATCTAAAAATCGGTCCCATAAACCCGCTGGTTTCCCTTCCCATAGTATTTCGAAATTTACATCGTCCAATTGTTCTTTTCCCATAAACATACCACTCCCTTTATACTTCTAGTATAACAAAATTCCACATAAAGGACAAAATGAAAAAAACTTTTTTCATTTCCGTTCGTTATCTCCTAAGTTTTCATTCTTATAAATAAAGTGGCTTTTATTCTCCACAGAATTAGCCCATGATAAGTCAATATGTAGTTTTTTTGCTCTTATTTTGTTTTTTTATTCTTTTTCAAAATAATGATTATAAACAAGTTTCATACAACCTAACGTTTTTCAAAACATAATGGCTTAGTTATTATTTGATAAAGACAAATCTAATAACTTTTATTCCTTTTCATCGTGTTAAATTTTCCTTCTAGGTGTTGATGATTTTCAAGGCTATATTAAATGTTTGTATGTAAGCAAAGTAGATTCCAGCATATAAAAAAATTCCCGTCTTCAAAAAAATAGGAAATCAAAAAAAGATAATCTTTAACCTATATCAAAACAAAGATTATCACTTTACGTTATGTTTTTATAAAACTATACTAATTTCATCTGTTTTCGCTTACCCGTTACCGGTTCTACTTTTTCCCACATCAAATAGTAACCATAAAATATTAATAGTGTTTCTAGGCTTGGCACATTAAATAGCATAGTTCCTAGTTTTTTAAATGATTCAGGGTTTTTATCCATTAACAGTTGAAGCTGTGTTTTTATAGATACGTTTGGCTCTGAAGATAACGGATAACTAGCTACGACTTTGTCATATTGAGAAAGAAATTCTTGTTCATCTTTTAAAGTACATATATTATAAATCTCTTCTAAACATTTTAAATTTTCCTTATTCTCTTCCATGATATTAAATAAGAAATTAATTTTTTTTTGCATCAATCATAATATTACTCCTCTTTATTATTGTAACTTATTTTTTCTTTAAATACTACTATAATATTTGTTTGAGTTTCGATATTTTACGGAGTTTTCCTTCAATTATTTTAAAAATCTGAGTAACTTAGGTAAAACTCTTATTTTTTTCATCTTATTTTGTTTAGTTAAAATATTCTCTAACAATTAAATTTTACTAAATTTTGAAAGGTTTTTCTTATTTTTATGCTAAAAAAGTGAATCTGTGGATAGCACATTTTCACTTTTTCCTTTTCTCTCTAAATTTTACCGGAACTCAAATTATTCCAAAAGGACTGTCCACTTACGCTTTTTTGGAATATAAACAAGTATAGATATAGCTAAATTAAAACTACCCTAAAACAAATTAGGATAGTTTTCTTTGTTTTTGATATTCTAAATATTTAAAGAAGATTAAACCAAAAGATAAAGTAAGAATAAAGCTACAAATACCAATGAAGATATATAAACCATTCAATTTGGTTCCTATAACTTTTCCAGGCAAAGATGTTTGATAATAACTATATAAAGCGTAATCTTGATAGATATTGTCATTAATTGATTTATCATAGTTGATACTCGTATTCTCTACCCTATTTGATTCATTTAGATAACTAGATACTTCATAAACATCATATTTCTTCTTGACTGGATCATAGACTTCTACATATTCATACTTCTCTTTTTCTTTTGAATC
>CALVOU010000076.1 GCA_944350365.1 uncultured Bacilli bacterium | reverse complement strand
AATTAATACTTAGTTAATACTTTATATACTTAGGAAAACAAAATGTTGATATATCAACGATAATCGGCATAATACCATAGTAAAAAGTACACGATACCATAGTAAAAAGTACACGATACCATAGTAAAAAGTACACGATACCATAGTAAAAAGTACACGATACCATAGTAAAAAACTAAAAATAATTGATTTAAAATATATTTAATATTATACTATGGTATATAGTGAAACTATTTATGAATAAGGAGTTGGTGTTGAATGTCTGTTGAGCCTGGTCAAATTTGGAAAAGTGATAGAGCTTTTGCGATTGATGAATATGAGCAACAACAATATTATTATGTTGCCGAAGCAAATGATTTAATTACAAAAGCTAGACATGATTTAACTGCAAGAGAATTAAAAATTATGGATTTTGCAATTTCTAAAATTCAGCCAAAAGACCAATATTTTTCACTTGTAAAGACTTCTATGTATGAATTAACTAAGGTATTAAATTTAAAAAGAAATGGAAAGAATTATAGTGATTTAGCAAAAACTTTGAATACGTTACGTAAGAAGGATGTTGTAATTTATGATAAAGAGCGTAAGCGTGTTACTCAAACAGGATGGCTAAGTCAAGCTAGTTATGAAGAAAATGGTCAAGTAGAGATATTAATATCAAACGATTTAGCTCCTTATCTTTTAGGACTAAAAACTAATTATACACAATATTTATTACTAGATACTGTTAAATTAAAGAGTAAGTACGCTATTTTACTGTATAAGCTCATGCGCGAATGTGATAAAGGTAATGACGGAAAAATTGCTATTTTACATGGATCTCCTGATGAATTCAAAGAATGGCTCGGCGCACCAAAAAGTTACACCTATAATTCTTTAAAAAATCAAGTTATTAGAAAAGCTATTGAAGAAATCAACTTAAAAATCAATGATATGGATTTAGTTCTTTATCAAAAGAAACGTGGTAGAACAGTAGTTGAAATCGAAATTCATAATACTTCGATTCATAGTCAAATAGACAGTAATTCAGATCTTATTACTCGTAATTGGTTAAATCCCTAGTCTAGTAACGTTTAAATAATTAAGGTTTAGTAGCTTTTATCAAAAAAATTGTTGAAAACATCGTTATATTGAGAATATTATGTCCAAATTTTAAGGTATCATAGACTAGATAAAGACTAGAAAGAGGTGCGACACATGGAATTTGAAGAACTATTACAAGATTTAAACGAAAAAGAGGAAAAAATATTCAAATTTGATGACCTATACTGTCAAAAAGTGGTCGAGGCAGAAGAAATCAGATGTATGCATATATTAGGGCAAATCGATGAAAATGAAAGAATTTATCGACTTAAACAGAACGAAAAAGAGCAAATTGAGTTTGATAACGAAAGATATAAAAATCTATTCTTTGTTGCTACTGTCTATCGTTCTTGTTTAAATATTGCACTCGATGAATTAACCGCTAAAATTACTGCAATGCCCGACACTGAAGAAAAAAAAGAATTATTACGCTACACAACGCTAATCTCTAACTACTTTGCTATGACAAACAACGGAGATATACCTAAAAACACCAAATTATTATCAGAAGTTGTTGAACAAGCAAAAGAAGAATACCGTTCAAAAATAATGGCAAATAGTGTCAATCTAAGTTTTGCAAAAAATAAAATTAAACATGATTTAAGTCTGCCTAAGTAATTTTTCTCAAAAAAACTAAAAACTCAAGAATCTGCGATTTTTGCATTCTTGAGTTTTTTTACGCACTTTTTTAGATTTATCAAAAAATATTTGCTGAACAACACCAAATATACGTTGAACAACAATTAATACTACTAAAACAAAATAGTTGTATTATCAAACCAAGAAAAGCAAGGTCTGTCCACCTTGCTTTAGTCTGTGTACAGTTTTCACTTAGAACTAATTGAAATATACCAAGCATTTACTTAATTGTCAAATTTTGATATCTTTATCTTACCTGCGTCCCTCCGAAAATCCTTGGATCATAGGGGGTGAGTTTGTGTACAGCTTTTTACAAGAGCTAGTTGCGAATGCTTTGGGCAATCTAATTGGGGGCATTGTTCTCTATGCGTTTGTCAAGTGGTATGAGTCTCGTAACTTAAAAAAATGACGAAGGTATACCCGTTGTGCGTCCGTCTGTCCACGGGCGCACTATATTAAAATAAGCGAAAAATAATGTGGCAAGTTCTGAACAATCTTTTTTGTCTGAAGATAACAAAAATACTTTGCTAGGCGATTTGGGAAGTAAATAATTGGAATTCAGTAATTTTTATTATCAAAAAAACGTTTTTTTTTACATTGAAATAAAAGCGCTTTTTTGATAAACTGGTAGTGACTATTAGTATAAGTCAATTGGTAATTAACTTATTTTTTTAATTAAACTAGGAGTGATTTTTATGAATGGAAAATTATTATCTAAAAAAGTGTTGGTAGTTTTAACTTGTATTTTGGGAATTTTACCATTTCTTACAGCTGGAACTAGTGCTTATGCTAGCGAAAAAGAAGCCTCTGGATCATATTTTAATGATGGAACCTTAATTCTTGGAGAACGAGAATTTGAAACTTTGAAAGCAATAGAAGAAATTCCAGATGAAATTATCGCAGCGGGTTCTCAAAGTATAAACCAATATTTCTTGAATAAAGGAATAAAAACAATAATCGTAAGCGATAAAACCAGAAATAAACGAGGAGTAGTTGGATGTATTTCTGCAGTAGGAATAGCTATTGTTGTGAATTTTACACCCGCCAAAATAGCTAAAGCAAAAAGCGTATTAAAAGCTGTTGGTGGCGCAGCAAAATATGTTCAGAAAGCAGTTGGACTATATAATAAATACAAAGCTTTTAAACATAAAGCAGAAGCTGCTAGAATTGCAATTGCAGAAGCCGCAGCAAATGTTAGCGGAAGAGAAATTTTATTAGAACTATTTTCGTTAGGTAGTGTGTATTCTGAATGTTTCGAATAAGTGATACTAAAATATTGAATATTATTCTTTGTATTTTTGTTGTAACCCTAGCATTGAAATATCTTTTACAAAGTGAAATAGTAACTGATTTTTTATTATTGATAAATTTATTTTTTATTTCCATATGGAGATTATCAAAAAATAAAAAATAGAGTTTTCACTTTATAAATTGAGAATTTGCAAAAACTCAAAAAACTTGCTATACTCAAAGTGTAAACAACGATTTCTTGTATCATGGATACACAATAAAAAAGCACCTTACTGCAATAAGGTGCTTTTTTGTTGCATGGCTACTGTGCTTACCTTGCTCTAGTCATCATCATGATGTAGCCAATCATAAACCAATCTTCCAGCAACGCTGACAATAATTGGAATGATGACACGATAAACGAATTCTTGAATCACGGACACACCCCCTTTCATCAAGGGATGGTACCAGGTAGCGAAATACCAAAAATGATTATACCATTTTTCCCTAAATGAAGGATATGGTATAATGTCATTTATAGCCGTTCTTCTCTGAAAAAAGTTTACTTTGCTAAA
>CALVOU010000075.1 GCA_944350365.1 uncultured Bacilli bacterium | reverse complement strand
TAATCATAGTATCTTCGATTTTAATGAGATCTATTCAGACTACGGTTTTATCCCTTAAAAACTACAACATAGCGTAATATTTCATAAACTTAGATAAATTTTTATACTTTTTCATTATTTTGCTTTTAAACATAATAAAAGCACTCCTTTCTTAATTTCAATTTAACTTTATGAATCAAGAAAAAGTGCGTAAAAAATCCACTAATGATCTTTTAGTGGAATAATGATACTCTTTAATTTTTTTAATTATAGATATCAGCAATCATTCACACTAAAAACACAAAAATCTTGATTCATTTTTGTTTGTTTTTAATTTTTCTAATTCAAAAGAATTTTGAATAATTACTAACATTATAATTCCTCACTTTCTAAAAAGAATTCTAACATACTAATACTAACTTGTCAATTTCTCTCGAACACACTTGAATATTCTAAGTACTTGGTAAAAAAGTCATCTTGCCCAAAAGAAATAATTAGTGATAACCTATTTACCAGATTTTCAACATACTTTTAATAAATTTAGATAATCTTTTGAAATTAGAAGATATAATTTTATTAGGAGGCTTAACGATGAAAATAAAAGATCTAAGAAAATTAGTATATCTAATTTAATTTTAATTATCTTAAATGATAAAAATAGCAATATAGTAAGAAAATGCGCTGAAGTGGAATTAAGAAAAAGAATAAAAAATGTAGGTTGGAAATATGATGATTTACTCCACTTTGATGATAAAGTAATCAAAAAAAGAGGTTTAGATATCGATCAATATTTAATCTCTCCAAATGTGAATATGCAACAACTGATGGAAATCTATTTTACATATGCTTGGCAAACAAATTGCGATTCCAATTATTTATTGTTTAGCGAAAAACATCTATGTAATGAGGTAGACTTTGGAGATTCTTTCTTTACTATAAGAAAGAGATAAAAAATTTAGATAAAAGAATAGAAGCTTCAAAGGAAAAGTCACAAAAAGAAATTTTACTATCTATTAAAAAATATTAGAAGAAAGAAACCAAGCCATTAAACAATCTAAACTAGAAATATTAAATAAGTACCCAGTAGAATTTCTTTGTCATAACGAAGCCATGTATCAATTAGATGATAATCTTTTCCATGAGTTTTTACAAAATTATAGTGATGAAGAAATGTATAAATGATTAAGTACTAGATTAGGTATACTAAAATGTTGGATTTTAGAAACTTTAAATGATACCGTATACGACTTGGATTTATTTCAATATTTATGTGGATTAGCTTTTGTAAGAAAAGATAGTTCAAAACTTTCTTCTCAAAAAAATCAATTACTTCATCAATTGAAAGATGGTTTTGAAGTAGATTATGAAACTGAACAAATACAAAAGGTATTACAACGAAAAAACAATCATTTCTAATTGATCAGGTTATTATACTCAAGATAAAACACCCTAAAAATTTACCAAGTTAATGAGATAATTGTTGTTACCTACAACTAACATTTAAAATTAGATAATCAATACAGTACTCTAATTAATTAGCTTTTAACTAAGAAAAGTAGCGATAATTTTTCGCTACTTTTGTGTACTACTTATTTTTTCTTAATACTAATGAAGGTCCCTTTTCTTCTACTTGAGGTTCTTCCTCTATTCCTACCAATATCTCTTCTGTCATAAATGGCATCAACTCTTCTTGCCCATGTCCAAAAATAGTATCTTTTTCCGTTTCCTCAACCGTATGTTTTTTTGATACTACTGACTCCATTGTTTGTTCTTTTTTACTACTATCCGTTGAAAAGGCTTCATTAATTCTTTTTTGTTCTTGTAGTTGAATTTCTACCATACTAATCTCTCTAATTTTATTCTCAATTTTAGCATCGATATCTTGTTGTTCTTCATATACATTTTTTATTTTATCTGATAATGCATTTTCGCTCAATTCATTATTCAAATGGTTAAAGGCATTTATATAATCTTTGTTTCTTTTTAGCATATACCCGCTAAAACCAACAATCCCACCAACAAATGGTACAAATATAGATATCGAACTTGAAGGCGCTAGATAATCGCTTACTATTAGAAGTGGCATTTGCCCATACGTCATAGCAAAAAGTCCACCCATCATTCCCATCAGAGAAATTTCCATTACCTTTTGACCCTTTGTTCTTACTCGCCAAAACTTTTCATGTAAAATTTTTTGAGTAGTTAATATGTCTAATTCAGTATGTTTATCTTTTAAAAGTTCAGAAAGATCTTCTGCTCTTTTTTTAGCATCTTCTTCTGTTTGTGGTATAGTTCTATCCTTAATATCATATCTACTAGATAAAGATTCTAAAATAGATTGATTTGAGCTTAGCGAATCTATTGCTTGTTGAATAGCTTTATTTCTATTTCTAGCTTTTTCTAAATCCACTGTATATTTTACTTCTTCTTGAAGTTTTTCTGATTGAGTATTAGCCGTTGTAAAAGCTTTTAATCTTTCTTTTGTTTTAAATCTCCATTCTAATGCTTTTCTACCAATAGTTCCTACACATAAAGAACCTCCTGCAATAATTAAAGGAAAAACTTCTACAGGAATAGTCCCTATTAAAGAGGAAATAACTCCATTTTTTGTTAATCCTCCAAATAGAATTACCAACCCTAAATAGGGAAGCAAAGAGAATCCTATTGTTGTCAATGCTTTATACTCAAATTGATTAGCACTAGAAATTCTTTTCCTTTCATCGCTTATATTAATCTGCTCATCATTCTTTTGATATTCCCTTTTTAATTCTTCTGTTGTTTTGTTAAAATCTTCTACTTTCATAAATTTCTTCTCCTAATTACTTATTAGTTTAACATATATATCTTTCAAAATCATCACTTATATCTTTGTTTTCCTTCTTTTTAATTTGGCATACTTTCCATGATTTTTTTTGACGCAGTTATTTATTATAATAAATTTTGTATTACAAAAATCACAAATAAATTTTATTTTCTTTTTACTATTCATCTAAATGTAATTCTTTAAACAAATTTAACTTTCCAGATTACCCGACACAAATATCAAAATTAACTATAGAGTTTTTTTATAAAAACAAAAAATCAATCATTTTTGACTGATTTCTCTATCAAAAGTTCGGTCTTTCGAACAGATTTCCCTATGACAACATAGTGGAAATTTCCATTAAGGTTAATCTCTAATACAAGTATATTACATAACATTAAACTGGAGATATTAAATTTTTAATTAAAATATCTCTTCATCATCTACAATACCTTGTCCAATAAATCTTATAATTTTTTTCACTTCATTAGTTGCTAAATTTCTCAAGTCATTATCATTCTTCACATTATCAAATGAAATAATTGAATTTTCGGGATATTCATAAATAATGTCAAACTTATCTCCATTTAATTGTTTTTTTAATTCCATACCAATTCTTCTTAAATGGGCTTGATTAGACACTAAAACTATTTTCTTATTATTTATTAAATTGGTATCTCTTAATATCTGTATAGAGTTAACAATATTTTCTTCGGTAGTAGTTGATCTATCATCAACTAAAATTTTATTTTCTGCTATTCCAAA
>CALVOU010000074.1 GCA_944350365.1 uncultured Bacilli bacterium | reverse complement strand
TTTGAGATTCATCAAAAACTAGAGCAACAGAAAAAAATTTCTAAAAACCAAATCATAAAAAGTAAAAAATTAATAACAGATTTATATAGATAAAAATAAACTATATTTTTGATATACTTCATACTTTTAAGTTTCTTGTAAATTGCATATAAAGTTGACTTCGATAATTTTTAAGTGTATAATAATTATGTACACCGTACACATCAAAGTGAGGAAATTTCCTTGCAAAAAATTTATAATTAAAGGAGTGTATTCGTCATGAAAAGCTTTGCGTTGGTCTATCGGAGTATCTTCTTAAATGTTGTTTGTGATGATGAATTCGAAACTGTCATAAAACAGCATTTTTGTAGTAGTGAGAAAATCATTTCTGCGAGTTTAGAAAACCCCACCTATACCCTTATGGTAACCGCTCATATAAGAACCATTGACGGAATTTACCATAAAATGATTGACAAGTGGTTTAACTATTCAACCTTGGATTGTTGGATTGATAATGATAAAAAAACTTGTTATATCGCCAACTTCCATGCAGATTGTGATACAAATCGAAACCTTACTATTCAGTATTTTACGAGCAACTTGTTTAATCGCCTACTTGAACTGAATGGTTATTGTGGTATCCATTCTTCTTGTGTCGAAAAGGACGGAAATGGGATAATCTTTATCGGAAAACGGCTGGCTGGAAAAACTACCTGTATGTTGCATTTGCTCAGTAGTGGCTTTAACTTGGTAAACAATGATACTGCTGCTATTAAGTATTTTGAAACTGAAAAACAAGTGGAAGCATTCAGCATCGTTAAAAACATTTTTATTCGAATGAATAAAAGTTTTTCAACTCAACCGCAAAACAAAAAATACTTACAAATTGCTAAAGAACAGCATGTTAAATGCGATGATGAAGTAAAACTGGAAGAAAATCGTATTGTTCTTACCCCTTTGGAATTGGCACAATTAAATGGTATCAAATTTATTCCATCAGTCACACTTAAAGCCATTGTTATTCCTCAATACAATCCAAGTCTAACAGAACTTCGGATTACTTTGCAAGATACGGCAATTTACCGAGAATTTTTTACTTCTCAAATTTTGCCACTTGTCCATGATACAACTTCATTTTTGAGTGACATTTCAATTTTCGATTCAGAAATCTGCTCTATTGAAGACTGTATCTCTGGCTTGTCGTTATTGCCGTGTTATCTATGCGAGCATAACGAAAATACTTTATTCGGTTTGTCTGATGCCATGCAAGACATATTAAAATGAATTTTCAAAAGGAGAGATAAAATTGGCTAAAGTAGAATTGTTTGATTTGGGTTCTATAAAAGAAGAGGAGTACACTAGGATCGTTTGTGTCACTAGATACAACGGTAAGTGGGTGTATAGCCGAATGAAAGGTAAAGACACATGGGAAATTCCTGGCGGACACATCGAGTATGGAGAAAATTGGCAAACTGCTGTCGAAAGAGAGTTGTTTGAGGAAGCTGGTGTGGTCAAGGCAAAAATTGAACCAATATGTGTTTACCAAATTTCTAGGTATGCTCTTTTATGTTTTGCAGAAGTTCTTGAAATGACAGATTTACCTAATTACGAAATGGCTGAAATAGGCTTTTTCGATGATGAACCTTTAAACTTATCTTATCCAGAAGCTCATAAGTTATTTCTTGAGGTCGTGAAGAAGAAAAAAGGTCTTTAATTGTAAACTCCAGCCCTAATAAGGGCTGGAGCCCTTTATGTTAATATTATTTATTTTTTTTCAAAGGACATAAAGGATCAACATCATCTAAATTTCCAAACAAATATAATGATCTTGCTCTACAACCTGCTCTACAAATACTATAATGATTACAATTTTTACAAACATCATTTCCTTTGATAACTGATTTTTCTAATGATTTATTCCAAATATCTATAAGTTTTTGGTCTTTTATATTCCCAATGTTATATTCTTCACCCCAAAAATAACAAGGCGAACAAGTTCCATCTGCATCTACCCATATTGCCTCTTTTCCACAATGGCAACCAAAACCATTTGTTCCAATCCAAGGTTTCTTCTTTGTTATTTTTTCTGGATATATAATTTGAACTTTCGATTTTATTTGACTTATTCCTTTTAGGAATTCTATATATTCATCCTGAGTAATCTCTAAGTCTTCACCTTTTGCTCTACCATAAGGGATTAGCGGTGTTATTCTAATTAAATCAAACTTATATTCTTCAGCAATTTTAATTAGTTCTGGATAATCATTAAAATTATTTTTATTTAATGTTACTCTTATAGCCTTTTTTCCATTAAAATTATCTCTTAGTAATTCTAAAGCCCTTAAAGCTTTGGAATATGTACCTTTCCCCCTCAAAAGTTCGTGATTTTCTTCTAAGCCATCTAAACTAATCCAAAAAGTATCCATATTTTTTTCATTCAATTGTTTTATATATTCTTCAGTTAATAATAGTCCATTAGAAACAACTGATACAGCCAATTGTTTATTTTTTCCATATTCTAGAATATCTAATAAATCAGGTCTAGTTAAAGGTTCTCCCCCTCCTAAACATATAAAAAATGTTCCTATCTCTCTCATCTGGTCAAATAAATTAAATATCTCTTTAGTATTTAATTCATCCTCCATATTTATACCAGATTCGGTAAAACACTGTTTACATCTAAGATTGCATTTTTTAGTTGTATTCATTGAAATTTTTAATGGAGAACTTAATTGATTTTCTTTTTTGTGATTTATTTCAATAAAATCTCCAAGTAATTTTCCTTTAATTTCTTCTGTTTCTTTATTATCATAATATTCTTCTGTTTTATTTTTTGAATCATATACTCTTGATCCAAAATATTCGTCAACAATAAAATATCTTTTCATTTTCCACATTTTCTCCTTTCTACTTTTAACTATAAAAATAAATTATTGTTTTATATCATTTTTATTAAGTCTTTCGTTTAATTCCCACAAAGCAGTTTTATTACTATCATATCTTAATTTTTTAATTGCTTCGTCATACCCTACCCATTTATACTCTTTATGCTCATTTGAAAGTCGAATGTCACAGTTGTTTATTTCTATGGCAAATGTATATTCAGGTATAACATATACATTAGGTCCCCATGTATATGTTCCTGTTACATTCAATACTGGAATAGTAGTTCTAGAATCTAATTGCTTTATTATTCTTTTATCAACAATCAATGATGTTTCTTCTTTTATTTCTCTTATGACTGTTTCTAAAGGTGTCTCATTATCTTCCCCCCCTCCCGATATAAATTGCCAAATAGGATGTGAATTTCTGTAAAATATGCAATATAGTATTTTATTATTATTTTTTTTATATAAAATTGTTAGAGTTTGATATGGTGCTCTCATAAGATATTGCCTCCTATCACTTTTATTCTAATAATTTAAGTATATCACCTTTTTTTAGATAAAGTCTATAATTATGGTATTATTTTTATAATTTACATAATTTATTTATTTATTTTTTTCTATCCAATCACAAAATTCTTCTTTAGAAACCTTATTTTCTCTATATAGTTTTAACTGTTCTCTAGCTTTGACCTTCCATATTTGAAATTCATTTTTTGCTTGCTCTTTTTGTGTTTTGCCTGCACGATAAACTTTGGTTATTCTTCTTTGATACTCTCTTTTATATGTAAGTTCTGCAAGGTCTTCTTCTATCTTACTATCATAGGCTTTGCGAGAAGCATAAGTTTTACAAGTAGG
>CALVOU010000073.1 GCA_944350365.1 uncultured Bacilli bacterium | reverse complement strand
TATATACAGATAGACAGTTATTATCCAAGTAGTCAAGAGTGTAGTAAATGTGGATATAAAAATGAGAAAGTAAAAGAATTATCAGTTAGAAACTGGATATGTCCAGAATGTGGAAGTGTCCATGATAGAGATATCAATGCTAGTCAAAATATATTATTTGAGGGAATAAAGAAATATGTAAAAGAGCTAATATAGTCGAGAAAAAAATACAGATAAAAGTAAGAACAAAAAACTACGGTAGCGACTTATCACGTGTTAAGTCTGTGGAGAATAAAGGTAACTTTATTGATGAAGCAGAAAACCCAGGAGGCAACGACTGGGACATGAAAAATTTATTTTTCATTTTGTTCTAGAGATTAGTTGGTTTTTCTCGAGAAAGCTTCCATGATTATGGTAAAAAAGTTCCTCTTTTTTTTCCTCTTTTTTCTTTTCTAATTTTTTGTTTTGTGATATAATAGGCAAGGAAACGGAGGGGTAATATGTTTAATGTATCCGTAGTCAAAGGAATCGGTCCTAAGGCAGTTACGCTTCTAAATAAATTGGGAATTTATACGATCGATGATTTAGTTACTCATTATCCTTTTCGTTATGATGTTTTAAAAAGAAGCGATCTTAGTCAAGTTACTGCCGATGAAAAAGTAATTATGGATGGTAAGGTAGAAAGTGTACCTATTTTACTTAGATTTAAAGCAGGGTTAAATAAACTTAATTTTCGATTAGTCACTTCGAATGGCGTGATTGGTGTATCGATTTTTAATCGTGCTTTTATGAAAAATAATTTGACCATAGGAACTAATGTAATCGTGATTGGTAAATTTGATCGTACCAAAAATATTTTAACCGCTTCTGATATTAAGTTTGGTCTTTTAAATAATCAAGCTAAAATCGAGCCGGTCTATCATTGTACTAATGGGTTAACCAATAAGAATTTGTCGACTTATATTAATACGGCTATTTTATTTCATGGTAAAGAAATTACGGATTATATTCCTACTTACTTGCAGGAAAAATATCACTTTTCCAATAAACGAACTGCTTTAAATATTGTTCATAACCCACCTACTTTAGAGAAGTTAAAAGAAGCGCAGATTCGATTAAAGTACGAAGAATTGTTTACTTTTATGTTCAAAATTAATTATTTGAAAGAATTACATCGTAAGGAAAAATCAGGAATTGGTCGTTCTTTAACGGAAGAAGACTTAAAGCAGGTCTTAGATCTTATTCCTTTTTCGTTAACTGGAGATCAGATAAAAGCAATTCATGAAATTTTTCATGATATGAATCAAAACTCTCGGATGAATCGTCTTTTACAAGGTGATGTTGGTAGCGGTAAAACAATTGTTTCTATCGTTGCGATGTATTTAAATTATCTTAGTGGTTATCAGAGTGCTTTGATGGCTCCTACGGAAATCTTAGCGACTCAGCATTATCAAAATATTGTTCAGTTGTTTAGTAAGACAGATATTCGTGTTGAGTTGTTGAAAGGATCACAACCGAAAAAAGAAAAATTAGAGGTATATAAACGGTTGAAAAATGGAGATATCGATATTATTGTTGGTACTCATGCTTTGATTCAAGATGATGTTGTCTATCAAAATTTGGGACTAGTTGTTACTGATGAGCAACATCGTTTTGGAGTTAATCAACGTGCTTTACTGAATAATAAGGGAATAATGCCAGATATTTTATATATGAGCGCGACTCCAATTCCTCGTACTTACGCGCTTACCATTTATGGAGATATGGATGTTTCTACCATTAAGGAGATGCCTAAGGGAAGAATACCTGTTAAGACGTTTGTGAAGACAGAGGCAGAACTTCGTAGTGTCTTAGAAATGATGAATGAAGAGTTGAAACATCATCATCAGGTTTATGTGATTGCTCCTCTCATTGAAGAAAGTGAAAATTCTGATTTGATGAATGTCCTACAGCTTAGAGATAAAATGAATTTGGCTTTTGGTTCACGTTATAAAATTGATATTGTTCATGGAAAGATGGCTAGTGGGGCAAAGGATGCTATTATGGAGGAATTTAAGAATAATCAAGTACAAATCTTGATTAGTACAACAGTGATTGAAGTTGGTGTTGATATTCCTAATGCTACTATGATGGTGATTTTTGATGCTAACCGTTTCGGTCTTTCGACACTTCACCAATTGCGTGGTCGAGTTGGACGCAGTAATTTAGAAAGTAAATGTATTTTAATTAGTAACACAGACACTAAGCGCCTTGAGGTAATGGAACGTACAACAGATGGCTTTGAAATCAGTGAAGAAGATTTTAAATTGCGTGGTCACGGAGATTTGTTTGGAACTAAACAGAGTGGAGATATGACATTTAAAATTGCCAATTTAAAACAGGATTATAAGATTTTGATCCAAGCTAAAAAAGATTCACAGGAGTATTTACTTGACACTTCCTATGATGAAGATGAATTAAAAAAATCCTTGATAGATTCAATTAATCATAATTAGAATTTAATCTTATGCGATGTAAATGTGTAAAGAATTTTCTTTTTTCTTTTATGTAGTTTATTGACTTCTACTTTTATTTATATTATTATTAAGGTACGTGAAGTAAACCTTCACGTAAAATGGTACTCTTACGGTTTCAATGTGAGAGTAATTCAACCAAAACCCCCTGAAGTTCCCTCGAAAGAGGGAACACTTTTTGTTTTATAAGGGTTTCTGAGGTTTTTAATTTTTTCTAGATACCAAGCCAGATACCAAAAACCTTTTTTCAGATACCAAATTTATTTTTTATTTAAGTTTATTTAAATACCTAGATTTAAATTATCTATGGTATTTTTTACATTAGTAAGATTATTTGGAAACATATGAGCATAGGTATCTAATGTTTCTTTAGTACTAGCATGTCCTAAATACTTAGATACTGTTGTCACTGGTTGACCAGTATTTATTAGTAAAGAAGCACAACTATGTCTAAAAGAGTGTAGTGGAATTCTTCTGATATCTGCATTTTTGGCAATTCTACCATTAATTCTAGACATCATTCCAAAAGTTAATGGATCATGTTCTCCGAAGATAAACCATTTGTCATTGAAGCCATAGTACTTCTTTTTTTCATTGTATAAATTTACTAAATCATTATATAAAACTTCGGTAAGTGGTAAAGTTCTAATGCTTTTAGATGTTTTAGGTGGAGTTAGTTCATAATACTTTTGACTATCCTTAACACTATTAGCTTGTTTAGTAATAGATACTAGTTTATTATTCCAATCTATATCAGACCATTGAAGACCTCTTGCTTCACCACGACGTAATCCACAATAATATAACATTTCAAACATTGTTTTATCATTTAGATTAGTAGTTCCTGTTATATATTTTTGAAACTCTTCAAAAGTGTAAACATCTTTTTCTTCTTTCATTTCATTAGGGTCTTTAAAGAACTCTATTTTTTTATAAAATTTCATTAGATTGATATCATACATTTTCATTCCCCAATTAAGAATAATTTTTAAAAACTTTTGAACATCATTTCTAGTAGAACATTTAATAGGTTTATTCCATAAGTCTTGTTGGAACTCATGATATAGATTTCCATCCATATCCTTTAACTTAACATTTTCAAAACTAGTAAAATATCTTCTTCTTTTTAAATATGTTTCCATAGTTCTTCTACGAACTTTATTTTTTTGTGATTCAATATATTGGTCGGTAAGAGTACCAAATGTCATATCTATATCTCCACCAAACTCAACCTTATTATTTAAAAATTCTCTTTCAGCATTCATTGCATCTAGTTTAGTTTTATATGCTTGTGAAAACTTCTTTTTCCATTTTCCACTCTTATCTTTTTCATTCCAATAATATTTATATTTACGACCATCTTTAGTCCATTGATTTTTAGGTAATTTATATATTCCCATATTTCATTCCTCCTTTTTGTTGGAATTTATAAATATACCAGTTCGTAACAATTATATTTTATCATACAAACTACGAATATTTATAATCATCTCTCAAAATC
>CALVOU010000072.1 GCA_944350365.1 uncultured Bacilli bacterium | reverse complement strand
TTGGATTCGACAATGTAATTTTTCGCTTTGACATTTCTGGGAAATTAATGCCTGACTATTTGAACAATACATCAGGAGTTCATCCCCTGTTGCTAAAATATGAGCATGGGCATTTCTATAAAAAAATGCAAAATAAATTGAATTTTAAATTAGCAAACATCCAGAAGAACTGCGGAGATGATAATCATGACTAAATTAAACATTGAAATTTTAACAAATGCTGATTACTTGCATTTTGGATCACTCAAAATTGTTGGCTTTGAAAATCTAACTTTCCGTTTTGATACTACTGGCAAATTAATGCCTGATTTTTGGGATGATAGAAATGGATATAATAAAATAAATGAGACTGGAGAGTTTTATCAAAGGATTCAAAGAGCATTAAGCCATGTTATTGCAGAAGAGTATGGCTCAATGTGAAAGATAAAAACCTTTAATCTTAATAAATATCTGATGAAAGGTAAGGAGAAAAAATGAATAGTTTTGAAAACAAATCTTTTATATTAACTAGATTATTTATTTATATTTTTTTTATTCTCGGTTGGTTCTTAGAAAATCTAGACTATAAATTTATTTTTTGTACGCTATGTACTTTATTAGTTATTTATGATATTTGTGAAACTGGGTTTAAATTAAAGAAAAAATAAGGAACTCAAACCGAGTTCCTTATTTTTTTCCTTCTATGACACAGTTGTTGCACCACAAGTTGCTAAGAAGGCAAATAAAGCTGCAATTCCAACAATTTTTCCTGCTGTAGAAGCTGCAAGTTTAGCTGCTGCTGCTTCAAATTTTCCAGCTTTTACTAGATTTACTATTCCTTTTAGAGTAACTAAGCTAACAGCAGTTCCCCACGCTTCTTTTAGGCATCTTTGAATCCAAGAAAAATCTGCAGCTCTTTTCATTCTCGTATTTTGAGGAATTAAATTATTTATATCATTACCTTGTAGAACATACTCTATCTCAGAAAGTTTTTGGTTTATTATTTCAGAATAATTTGTTGAACCAGTATTGATTAATTCATCGTTGAGACTATCTTTCATAAGATAGACACCTTTTATACTTTCATCATTATAATTATAGTATTGTTCAGTTTTGTATTCATCTACAACAAATTTATTTTTACTATGATCATATTTAATTAGATTTCTATAAATCATCTTTACTTCAGAAGATAGTTTATTATACGTTTTGTTTGACACAGAATTTTCCGAATTATTTAGTTCACTAGCGTAAATAAACGATGGGGCAACGCTCGAAATAATTATTAATGCAGCAACAAGAACTAATAAGCTTTTCTTTATTTTTTTCATATTATCTTTCCCTCTCTATATTTTTTATCAATTACATTATCTAGGATTTACACCCTTTTCCTTTCTATCCTAGCAAGTAAGATTTAATGCAATTGAATACGGTTTCATTTTACGTCTTTTGATAGTGGAAATCAAGATAATTTTTTTTAGAAGCATTTAATTTTATAAGAAAATACTGATTTGCCTTACAGTTATTTTTCTTTCAAATATGTAGAAAAATAGCAAGAAAAAAAGCACTCCCTTATTCGTTTTAGTGGTAAATTTGCAAAAACTCAAAAAGGTTGCTATACTCAAAGTATAAACAACGAATTCTTGTATCATGGATACACAATAAAAAAGCACCTTACTGCAATAAGGTGCTTTTTTTGTTGCATGGCTACTGTGCTTACCTTACTCTAGTCATCATCATGATGTAGCCAATCATAAACCAATCTTCCAGCAACGCTGACAATAATTGGAATGATGACACGATAAACGAATTCTTGAATCACGGACACACCCCCTTTCATCAAGGGATGGTATCAGGTAGCGAAATACCAAAATCATTATATCATAACTTTGATGGGAGATGATTTAAGTCTGTCTAAGTAATGTTTAAAAGTAAAAGTCCACTTAAATTTTTAAGTATATAAAGAACAAAAATACACTTCATACAAAAACGAAAATAATTATTAAAATATAATTATTAAAAAACTTTTAACACTATAATTATTAAAAAAACTTTTTTCAAAAATGTTTTTTAAAGCGTTGACAATTACATCTTTTAAAAGTATAATGAAAACACAAAAAAACAAGGAGATGATTATATGAAAAGGTTAACTAAAATTATAGCAACAGGATTATTAGGTTTAGTTGTTTCTACAACAATAACACCTTCTGCAATTACTTTTGCAGATGTTTCTGCGCCAAATGTTGAAGCAGAAATTTATTTTACTCCGGAGCAACAAAAATTAATAGATGAAGGATTAACACCTGAAAATATATCTATTTTAGAGAAAAAATTAGAAAATTATAACGCTCCGAAATCAACTAGACAAAAAAGATCTGTTCAAACTAAAGCTGTTAAAGTTGCAATTCGTGCAGCCTTAAAAAATAAAAACAAATTAATAGGTATGGTTGGTAAATATATTGGTTCTGATGCGGCTGCATCAGTAGGTTCTGCTTTCAAAACTGCCGAACCTGTTTTGAAAAAACTATTAAAATACGAAAGTTTAGCATATGGAACTGTCGAAGGACAAGTCTCAACAGCATTAATACAAGCAGGAATGAAATCTTCTACAGCTAGAACTATTGCCTTTTGGATTCGTCAAGGATTAGAGTGGTTAGTGTGATGTCAGAAGAATTAGAATATAAACTTTACCACATCTCTAACCTACTCATTGATTTGTGCGAAGAACATAATATGTGTACTAGAGATTATTTTCTAATTAAATATAATTTAACATCTCAAGAATCAGATATAATTAATAATGTTTTTAAAAATATTATCGATTCAGGTACAATTATTAATTTAGACGACTTTGAAAAAATGGTAAATAGTTATTTAAATAAAAAATTTACAAGAGAAGTTATTCAAGAATTGCTTACAGCTTATAAAGAGTACTTTCCCAAAATTGTTACTCTAATAATGGAGTAGGTTAAAATAAGCTCATGATGTATCATTGATGAAAAAAAAGAACAGCGTGCTGTTCTTTTTTTTGTTGTCAGCTTGCTGACAACTCGGACGCGATAGCGGACGAAAAAATAAAAAAGACATTACGTAGTTTTGGCTTTTTTATTTTGTGCTAGCAAACGATTGGGAGTTTCTGCGATAGGCAGAAATGACCTTTCGTTTGCGTAGCACTCGCCCGACATAGTCGGGCGACGAGCCCCCGGCAGGGCGTTGTAGTAGTTTTGATAGTAGCGTAGCGGATGTCAAAACTACGAAAACGTTACTTTTTGACAAAAAGTAACAAAAACCCTAGAATAGATGATGAAATTAGATGAACGCTACTGTAGCTTACTAGATGATTAATCAATAAAAATTTAGGGGGTGCTGACATGAGTTTCATGACTATCAGTTTCAAGAAAGCAACCAATAAAACATCTATCAAACATAACAATAGAAAGTTTGATGAAAAAGACTGGGAGAGTGATTACCACAAACATATTGACCGTTTCAGAAGTGAGAATAATCGTTATTTAGTTCAACGTGATATTCATGAAATGTACGATGAAATTTTTGGTCGTGCATTAGAAGTTTATAACGCCAAGCAGAAAAGAAAAGATAGACGGATCAGCGATTATTATCAGCACGTTAAAAAAAGCAAGACACTCGAATTGCAAAGAGAGTTTATTATTCAAGTTGGCAATGTAGAAGATTTTCAAATTGAGGAAAATTGGAAAAAAGCAAATTATATTCTAGAAAAATATGTTGAAACATTTGAGGCACGTAATCCGCAGTTTCGTGTTTATAATGCGGTCATTCATAATGATGAGGCTAGTCCGCATTTGCATATCAATGTCATTCCAGTTGCTCATGGCTATAAACGTGGTTTAACTCTGCAGCCTAGTTTTGACAAAGCAATTAGACAACAAGGTATTGAAGAACATGCAAAAGATAGCAGAGAGGTGTTTCGTGCGTTTAGAGATGGCGAAATACAAGCTGTTGCTGAAATAGCAAGAGAAATGAATATTGAGCGTAGACT
>CALVOU010000071.1 GCA_944350365.1 uncultured Bacilli bacterium | reverse complement strand
AAAAGAAATGAAAGATGATGATTAAAGAAGATATTGATTTTTCTTTATTGACTAATAAAAAACCGTTTCATTTTATGGGACGGTTTTTTATACTCGTGTTTTTATTAAGAAGTAGCTTCAATATAGACGTTTTTATCATAAATATGTTGATCATTTTCTTTGGCTAATAATTCATCTGTAGTAATTAAAAAGTAATCATATTCTAATATATCTTCTCCAGTATCTGTTACCGGATCATCCCAAGTTAGATCTAAATGATACCAAGTGTCGTTTACTTTAACAAAGTTCCAGATATGATTTTCGCTTGCAATTTTAAAGTTTTCGATTCCTAAGCGATCTAAAAAGATTTTCATAGAATCAGCATATCCACCACAGATTGCATAGTGTTCAATTAATGCTCCATAAGCAATATCAGAATGATATTTTTTAATCTTATTGTCACTTCTATCTTTATCGTATTTGGTGGTATTAACAATATAATCGTGTAGCACTTTAATTTTTTCTTCAGTTGTCATTTCAGGAGTAAGTAACGATGTCATTACTTTCGCAACTACCGTATCAATTTCTGTAATTTGTTCCTCAGTATAAGTATGATGGATGACAACTTGAACTTTGCCTAAACTATCAAATTCAGTTTCAATATGACTAAAACTATTATAGACCTGAACAAAATTATTGATATTAGATAGTAAAGATTGATTGTTTGATATATAGTTTACATCGTTAATACACTCTGTATATTCTTCTGGACAATAAAAAGTAAAGTCTGTCATTCCTGAATTAATTATTGTATAATAAATATTTAAAATATCTTGTTTATTGTGAGGAGTAAAATCATTTGTGATTTGAACAAATTGGTAATTACGATTATTTGCATATTCGTTATTGGTTAAAATAGTATTTGTTTTTTTAGTGGTTAAGAATTTATCAGTAATAAACTTAACAATTTCTTGATTATAGAAAATACAACTTAAAAAAATTGTGAGTAGTAGAACTAAAATAATTATTTTTTTCATAGTATCACCCTATACCCATTATAACAAACCAAAAATAAAAAAAGAAGTAAAATTTTTACTCCATTTCATTTTTCTTTTTCATTAGTCTTGATTTTTCTCTAGCTGCTTTATTTTTATGTACTAAACCACTAGAAACCGCTTTATCAATTCTTTTTACTGCTGTATTTAATTCTATTTCTGCTTGCTCTTTATTGTTTGTTTTAACGGCTTTTTCGAACTTCTTCATCGCTGTTTTCATACTAGATTCTACAACATTATTTTGTTCTTTTCTTTTAGCGCTTGTGATCACTCTTTTTTTCGCACTCTTAATATTTGGCATGTTTTCACCTCACTTTTATAACAGTTTAATTCTAACAAACTTTTCTTAAAAAAGCAAATAAAAGTTATGTTTTTTCTTGATAATTTATATCTATTTTATAAATTTGAAAATAACTATCTATACTATTAATCTTTTTATTATATTGATTATTCAAATATATATATAGTTTGATATTTATTTTGGGAGATAGAATGATGTGGATAATGGCAGAAATTCACATAAAAATTTTGTTTTGGTTAAGAATAAAACTGGGTGATACCGTGAACAGAGAAATTGATATGAAAAATTATCAGATTAGAACGGATTTATTAATCGATTTATATACCGGAGAATACGACAAAGACAAGGTAGATCTTCATACTGAAAAAAACGGAGATATTGAAGTGGTGGATATTGTCATTAAGGACGAAGATAATGAGTTTAAAAGAAAAAAGGGAAAATATACGACAATTGCGTTTTCTGATGTAACGGATAAAGAGAATAAAAAGCAAGTAGAAGAAATAGTGATTCGCTATTTTAAGGCAATGCTTGAGTATTTAGGATTATCTTCTGATGCTTCTTGTTTAGTAGTTGGTTTAGGAAATGAAGAATCTACTCCTGATTCTTTAGGACCGCGAACAATTGAAAAGATTTTAGTAACGAAATATTTATTTGATACGCCAGGTATTCAAGTTTCAAGCAATTATCGTAATGTTTCAGTATTTTCTCCAGGTGTACTCGCAACAACAGGGATTGAAAGTAGTGAGATGATATTAGGAATTGTTGAACGAACCAAACCCGACTTTTTAATTGTGATCGATGCTTTAGCTTCTACATCGTTAGATAGAATTAATAAAACGATTCAGATGACAGATAGTGGTATACATCCTGGTAGTGGTATTGGAAACAATCGTAAAGAAATTAATAAAGAACGATTAGGTATACCCGTTATTTCTATCGGTGTTCCGACAGTGATTGAAGCCATTACTGTAGTCAGTGATACAATTCAATATCTATATAAACATTTTGCTTATAATAAAGAAAATTTGAATAAAAATAAGTTGATTCCTATCACAAAGAGAGATTACCGAGAGTTTACTGGAGAATTAAATCAAAAAGAAAAAGAAGAATTATTTGGTCATATTGGTTTACTTAGTGAGGAAGAACGTAAAGAATTAATCTTCGAAGTATTAACCCCAATTGGGTATAATATGATGGTAACTCCTAAAGAAATAGATTTTTTAATGGAAAAATTATCTAGTGTAATTGCGAATAGTATTAATTGTTCTCTTCATAAAAATTTCGACATATAATTCGTTTAGAACCTGTTATAGTATAGGAAAAGTAGGTGATAAAACGAAAAAAGTAAAAATAAAGAAAAAGAAAAACTATGTATTGCGCTTTTGTTTATTGCTAGTTGTATTTGGGATTTCTTTTTCTTTTACTATGAGTAAAATTTCTACTCAGAGAAATATTAGTAATAGTGAATTTGTAAGATTATTATTGGCAGAAGGAAATCCTAATTTTGTCTATCGAAAGAAAGAAAAGAAAAATTGGTTAGATTCTTTCTTATCTATCTTTAATATTAATTTAAGTAATCCATTTCAGATGATTAAAAATAATTATTCTTATCAAGATTATAGCGATAACTCCAGTGATGAAACAGAACAACCAACTAGTAGTGAGTATGTTCCTGATCCATATCCGGAAAAAGAAATAACAGAACCAATTGTTTATCTATATAATACTCATCAATTAGAGGAATATAAGCAAGAAAATCAAGAAAGTTATAATGTTACGCCTAATGTGATGATGTTAAGTTATATTGTGCGAGAAAAATTAAATGATAAAGGTATCCCAACTGTTGTGGAGGAGAACGATGTATCTGCTTTTTTGCAGACGAATAATTGGAGTTATTCTTCTAGCTATAAAGTAACTAAATTGTTGATGGAAGATGCGAAAGCGAAAAATCCTTCGTTAAAGTATTTTATTGATTTACATCGTGACTCAGTATCGAGAAACATTTCAACCGTGACTATTGAAGGAAAAAGTTATGCTAAAATTTTGTTCATTATCGGTTTAGAAAATCCTAATTATCAAGAAAATTTAAATGTGACTACTACGATAAATGAGATGTTAGAAGAAAAGTATCCGGGAATTACTAGAGGAATTTATAAAAAGGAAGGAAAGGGAGTGAATGGGGTTTATAATCAAGATTTTGATAAAAACACGATTCTGTTTGAAGTAGGTGGTCCTGAAAATACAATTGAAGAAGTGTTGAATAGTGCTGATGCGATCGCAAATGTATTGGCAGAATATATAAAGGGGGATTTATGAAAAACAATGTACTTAGAATTATTTTCTTTACATTAGTATTCCTTTTTGTCGGGTTATACAGTGCTTCTAATGCAGGTTATATTGATTATCAAGCGAGGAATCAAATGGTTTTAACGGAAGAACAGATTAAAAAATTTGAAGAGGATGTCAAAGAAAACAGACCAATCGATATCGAAAACTATGTGATTGATAAGGAAGAGACATACAATAACAATTTATCCAAGTTATCGTTAAAATTATCGAATGCGATTGGTAGAACTTTTCAAAATACACTAGATTATTTGTTTGGTAAATTAGAGGGAATGATGAATAGTTAGTGCATAAGTCAAGAAAAAGTAGACAATTTATTTTTGAAAATGTAAATTTTTGTATTGGGCAGGAGTGAGATAAT
>CALVOU010000070.1 GCA_944350365.1 uncultured Bacilli bacterium | reverse complement strand
TATTTGAAAACAGATTTAACAAATTGTCCTAGGCTTCTTACGTAATAAATTTCACCACTCGGAGCGGCTATTCGATACTTAAAAACAGTTTTAAATTTAATTCTGTGTTTTCGTATATAGTCATAAACTGCACCATCATTAGCACTTACTAGCCTAACCACTTAAACAGGGGCAAAGCCTTCATGTACAAGCTTATAAATCTGATTTTCAAAATTATCAACATTCTTGCCGTGACCTGTTGAAGGATACATTTCACGAATTCTTAAATAGTCTGGATCATCTTCAGGGCAATTAACGATGGAACCGTATTTAGATTCAATACTATTTACCAGCATTAATATTTCTTGATACTTAGTCATAGCCGTACCCCACTAAGCCACCATCAACAATCATTAGTGCATCTTTAACGCTTCGTGCAATACCATGAATTACGTTATGTGATTGAAGAAATTCATGAAAACGTACTTGATCGGGTCGCGGCTTACCAGTCTTAGACTTAACTTCGATACAAAAGAATTGATTATCAACCCAACGAAAACCCATCAAATCGGGGAATCCTTGAGGTAGTCCTGTATCAAACCAGCGATGATCGATAGTTTGCACTTTGCCTACATTAGTACGAAATACAGAACATTTATGCTGCGATAAAGCCACTTGAATTTCTTTTTGAATTTCATGCTCACTTACCATTAATTTTTAACCTCTTCAATTAATTCAATATATGATTTATTATCACATTCATGATATGTAATTCTTTTTTCAAAAAAACCAATCACATAATCTACTACATAATCTTCGGTGCCGTCTGGATTAGTTTCAAATCCGGTAGAAAGTACTTCTAATTGAGAGGCATTTAGATTTCTATTAATGCACCAATTAAAAACAGCTTTATTAGCCCTTTTTTTAAAGTCATATATATCCATTAATCTATTCCACCACTCGATCGAATTGCATGCCTAGATGTTCGATATCATGCTTTTTATACAGTAGATCAGTAATAGTAGCATTTTCTTTTACAACAAAAATATATTTAGAGTCTTTATTTCTAAAGAATTTATTATTAGCTAAACCATAAGTATGAATTAAAGTTTCAGGATCTTCATATCTAAGTAATTCCATGTTAAATACCTCTTACAAATAAAAGAACAATAAGTGTTAAGTCAATGATTGTTAAACCAACGCTTAACCAAGATTGTGTAATATCTTCTTCTGCATTTTTGATTAAATCGTAAAATAGACAATTCACGATTAGAACAATGAACCACCAACTAATGATCAGCATTTTTATTAGCCTCTTCAGGTAAAAGTTCAGTCTGGCTAGCTTCTAAATTAATCATCAATGGACCTTTTGAAATTTCGTTCAATTGATCCAATACCACATCTTGAGTATCTGCAGCTAGTTGAATTTTAACTACGCCATCTTTAACCTTAAAATTTGAAATATCGCCTTTGAACTTAATAATTTTTCCGTGCATTATTTATTCCTCCATTAATTAATATTTTGTTAACTCATGAATTTGGGTTATTTTATTAGTATCTGCTTGATCAGATACTGTTAACTCATAGATCTTATTTAATCTGTTAACAAAATCTTTACGTTCGGTTTCATATTCTGAAGCCTGCTTTTTTAATTTTTCGTTTTTCTCTTTATAGTAGTCAGCTTGATTATGATAAAACCTAACTGCACTTTTTAAGTCTTCAACTGTTTCAGTCATTTTCATGCTCCTTTATTAGCAAAATTCCCATTGAAGTTTTTTATCAGCACTTTCTTTCCAAAACTTCAAAAAGCTATTTACTCCTTCTGCCCATTTGCCAGCTTTTTTCTCACGTAGCATTTCTTTATCGCAATCAATAAACTCAGCAGCATTTTTATTAGTCTGTAATCACAATGTGCGCATTCACTTTTTCAACATGATCGTAATCACCCTTAAGCTTTTCAATTAATTCCTGAACTGTACAATATTTGCCGGCATAGGCCCCTTTTTCATCGTCATCTACATTATGTAACATTACTGCAATATAGTAGCAGTCACTTAGAGGATGATCTGCATAATTAGAAATTCTGTATAAATCATAGTGGCTTGGGTCATCATCCCAGCACATCAAAACATCTCCATACTTGTATTTCTTTTTATTTTTTTTTAGTTCTTTTATCAATTACTTTCATTTTCATGCTCCTTTGTTACATCCCAAAACGACCATCTAAAATGTTCAAACGCAATTTCTTCAGCTTCATCTTGTATTTCTTCTGGAGTAGCATCATCATCCACTTCAAAATCTTCATGCATATAAGGATCATCTGGACGAGTGTAAATGTCTGGATACTCCCAAGAAACTCTAATTTTTCTCATTCTCATGTTCTTCCGTTTTATTATTATCATCAAGAATATCAATATACTTAATATTCTTTGTAGGTAAAACCAAAGTCCGATCTTGATTATTTTTAGAATTTAAGACATATGCAAAATTACGATCCATTGCATCTTTAATATCATTAGAAATATCTGGTAACCAAATATCTTCCTTTTCAAAAGTGATATCAGTACCATCTTTAAAGAAAATTTTTATTGTTCTTTTCATTTAAGAGCCTCCATTAATTTAATAAATTCCGCTAGTATAACTGTATCTAGCAATATCCATATCTCCGCAATAAGGGCAATATCTAATATCGCCAATTTCAGCAACAATAAATTCTCTGCCACAATGGTCACAATGATATTCAGATAAATTATGATTATTCATTTTTATACTCCTCTAAATATTTCAAACCTAAAATGCTATATCCAGCCATATCTAAAAGCGTATCTTCTAAAGATTCATCATTTTCTTTAAGCTCACCACGCTTAATAAGGTTACAGATCCGATTAAACTTATCAGATAACCGCACTGCGATAACGGTTTTACCGAATTTATCAACCGATTCAGTAAAGCTGTCACCATAGGCTTGATTTTTTTCTTGTAAGGTAGCCGCTAGTTTATCGGTATAGAGTTTAAATGGATTCGATGTTTCAGTTCTGTCAAATTGAGTTAATAATTCATCAACTTTATTAGCCATTAATAATCACCTCGTTTCAATTTATTAGTTAACAGCCGTTGTTTAAATTTAAGGTTTGCATCAGCAACAGGAAGGGCAAATTTAGCAACTAAGCCATTAACACCAGAATCATTCTTATACTTATCTCTTAAATAAGCATTGTGAATGAGTTCTTGATTAATGTGATAGATTTCAAATGTTAATTTTTTCTTTCTAATTCTGCGTTTCATTGTTTTAACCTCTTAAGTGGCCACTAATTGGCTAGTAACTGTCCACTTTCTTAGCCTTACTCTCCCAAGGGTTTTCAAGTTTCAAAACCCAGTGGACAGTTAAAATCGCTCAAACTTTTATAAAGTGTCACGTATATCTCCTTTTTATAAAATAAAAAGTTTATATAATATTTACTGTCCAACTAACCATTACCCACCCTAACCCTAATAACACCAATACTTTAAGCTATGGACAGTTACTGTCCACTTTTGGTCAGTATACTAACCATTTTTTAGCAAATCCGCGTTTTCTTACACCATTTACAATCTTTCTTGCACCAACGCGATAACCTAGATGTTCCATAAAATATCGAATATCTCTGGTATCTTTATTGTTCTTGTTGAGTGCATCTTCATCTGCAAACATTGCAAAAGATAGATCGTTATTGGAAATAAAATCTTGGTCTTTAAACTTGTTTTCAAGAACATCTGTTAATTGATCTTCAAGACCACTTGTATAACGGAACTGTTCACGATTTTCTTTAAGAAGTTCGTCCTGTTTAGGTGTAAGCAAGAACGGATCTTTTGAAATCTTGAAAAGCCATACTGCTTCACCCCATAGCTGTTCCACATATTCTGGTGTTAAGTCAGTAACAGGATTCTTTTTTTGTCGTCTTTTATCGCAGTAAATTGAAATGAAACGACGATCACCAGAACGATCTTTTAAGTGCCTAATCTCATTTGTAGTTCTTGCCATAACAAATTTCTTTTGAAACCTTTCAGCTTTACGAGCGTAGGACTTACGATATTCAAAAACCTGCATTGTGATAAATTTTTT
>CALVOU010000069.1 GCA_944350365.1 uncultured Bacilli bacterium | reverse complement strand
AATCATAGTATCTTCGATTTTAATGAGATCTATTCAGACTACGGTTTTATCCCTTAAAAACTACAACATAGCGTAAATATTCGAAAATTTCGAATCAATTTCTAAAATGGTGCCGAATGACATAGTCGAAATGTCCTCTGACCCTTACCAAGGGCCTGTTTTACCGCTAAACTAAATCGGCATAATCCTATTATAACATAATAAAAAAAGAAGTAAAACATTTTTTTATCTTACTTCGAAAAACCTTTAAATATTTCTTTCACGCCATGTTTTTTGTTTACTGATTCAGCATTATAAATCGTCCTAGAAATTACCATACTATTCTTCTTTCTAAATTCACGATTTAAATATTCATAGTAAGTACCCGGCGTAATAATTCCAGACATTTTTAATAAATCCGAACCACTTTTACCAATGATACTATCTGCTAACAAACAACAATTTACACCTAAAACAAAATAATTCTTAAATTTTCCTTCAGGGAATTTATAAAACTTTGCATTAGTTGCCATATACAGACAACTAGCATAATCCTTATACTTTTGCTTGTTAATCTTTTTATTCTTCTGTAAGGCATCTTCATAAGGTGAATGCCACTCAATCAACTGATTAAAAAGAGAATGTAAATACTTTTCAATATTCTTCTTCTGCGCATCAGTTAACCGCAAACCAAAGCCAAACAAAGTCTTATTACTATGAGAAATACAAAAGGGAATATAATCTTCTTTCTTAGTCGTAAATACTACCCCATCCCCAATCATCGAAAAAAAGCGCATCGAAGCATCATCATAATTCCCATAAGAAATCACCTGCCCTTGATACCAGATATCGACATGTCCTAACCGATTAAATCCATTTTTAGAAGCATGGACAAATATCTCCATATCTGGAGTTTCATTAGACTTCTTTTCTTCGTAAATAAAGAGCTTATCATATTGTTCCTTATCCAAAAAATAATTAATCTCATTCAACACCTGATAAGGAATAACCATTTCTACTAAGACTGGCAAAGTAAATCGTAACTTCCTAGTAATTTTTCTCTTTACTCTACGAGGTAAAACCGCACTGACAAAATCAAAAAGATACGTAATCCCCAATAAAATAATATAAATACCTAAAAAAACCAATAAATAAGAAAGATTCTTTAAGGGAGAACATAAAAAAGGAATTCCAAAACCAATATAAAAAATACCAGCTAGTAATTCTTTAATCCGCCCATTTGCGCGTTCTTTTCGCATAATAAAATAAATAATAAATTTAATAATACCATTCATTAAGAAATAAATACCAAAAAGAATAGGTAAAACTGAAAGCGGGATCGCAGGAACAATAGAAAATAAAAAACAGAACAATAAATTAATAAAACTACGGGTAAAAGTAATTTTCTTTTCATTGTTTTCCTGACGAACTAAGAAATAACGAATGAACTGAACAACACCCAAAATTAATAATACACTAATAAAAAGATGAACAACTTGAATATAAAGTCGATCAGAACCAACAACCATTAAAATACCCAAAACAATAAGGGAAATGGCCGCTACTAAAGAACTTGTTGAGTTGTATAATTTATCACTTTTAAGCATACATCTACTTCCTTTACTATTCATGGTGATTAGAAAAAAAGAATATTAGAGATTCTCTAATACAAATTCAAAAATTAATACATAGTAGAAACGAATTTTTTGGCTCGAATAAATGCTTTTCTAGGATAAGCAACAATCTTATCCGGCTGAAGTCCAATATAACGTGGAAGTTCAGTTGGATGACGAAAGACTTCTAATGATACGAGTTTATCCGCTATTGTCACTAACCATCCTTCTAAGTAACGAGGCGGAATAATATTAAGCGGAAACATATGACGTCGAATAATATTATCTACCTTTTTATTCATATACTGTGGAAAAATCTGATAAGAATTAAGGCAAGCAATTTTGGCATGAGTAAAGCCATGCAACTTAAAAATATTTTTCGTTTTATATTTTTGATCTCGCCAAGGTTCCAAATAAAAATCGTGTAACAAACCACCAATAACGACATCCTCTACCGAAATAGAAATATGTTTTTCTAAAAAGCTAGCCATCCGATAGGCAACATAAGCAACTCTTAATGAATGATCATAAACGGAATCTTGATGGTGTAAGAAAGTTCTTCGACGCTGAAATTCATGATTTCTAAGAATTCCCTCCGCTATTTGATAAAAACGTTTATCTTGATAAATTTGATTCATTTCTACCTCCAAAATTAACAAGCATCGCTACAAGAAATAACCAAACTGAGTTTATTCATTAATTCTTCTTTCAGTTCAGAAACATCTTCACTAGAAACAACAGAAAAGCTAGAAGAATCAGTAAGAGAAGTTCCCACTAAACTATCGATAATTTCGCCATCCTTAATCACAAGTAGTGTTGGTACAGAAACTTCTTGTTCAGTAAAATCCTGATTTTGATCCCCTACTTCTAAAAATTCTGAATAGAAATGACCAATCTCTGTTTCCGAAACCGGAACATAAAAAATACGATCTAAACCGATTTCCCAAGCGGCATCTACTAAAATAGGAACATAACTACGGCAAGGAGAAGAAGTTGCCATTCCTAAAAAAAATATCCCTGTTTCTCCTTCTAAAAATTCTTCTAAATCTTCGAAAGAACGATATTCAACATCTACCTCTTTCTCTATAGATACATCGTAATAAAGATTACCTTCTTCATCTTGTTGTCCATTTAAACTTTCATACTCTTGAATAAACTTTTGTCTATCGCTACTTGTCGTACCAGAAGAAAATAAATTGGTAAAAGCACCAACAACTAAAATAAATATCAAAATCAAAATCACAACGACAAGTGCTAATGGTAATTTTCTCTTCGCCGTACTTTTTTTATTAGAAGAGATACTTTCTATCTTTGCTTCCCGAATAACTTCACCCTTCTTTTTTTTCAATAAATCTTGTTTCTTTGTCATATACCCTCCATCATGACTAAAATTGTACAATAATTAAGAATATCTGTCAAACATAGAAAAAAGAGGTTACCCTCTTAACGAATTTGATATAAATCCCTCGCTCTTTTTCTATTTTCATCTGTAAAACCAACTAACAAAGCTGGATTCTTATTCACAATAAAATCCATTACTTCTTCCATCATGGCTTTTGATTTCATAATTCCTTCTAAGCTAGCAACCGCATAACGTTCTTTCTTCTTCGTCCAAAGAATAAGACTGCGCGAAGTAGTAATTCCATATTGTTTTAATTGATAAGGATAAACCCAAGCAAGATCATCATAAGAAACTACTGTCAAACCATGATTCAAACCAACAATATAATGTTCAGTCAAATATAATCTAGATCTTTTATAAGTTTTAACATCTTCACGTTCTAATTCCGTAAAGATACGATTCCATTCTCTTTCTGAATAATGTTTCCACATCTTTTTGAACTTTCTACGATAAGCAATAAACATAATTAGAAAAATAATTCCTATCACTGTAAACAAAATACCAAAAAGAACTTGTACTGTAGAATTATGGATATCTGCAGTAGTATCAATATACAATGTACTAAGATAAGACTGATAATTCGTAACTGTTAAGAATTCCTCTCCTACCATTTCATTATATCCAGAAATCGCAAGTTCAACCACATCATTTGGTAATGACTTAGTTATTCCCCGAATCGTAATTGGATTTTCATTAATATCTTCTTGATTTAACTTTTCATAAGTATCATAATCCAAAAAAGCAACATTTAAATAATTGTCACTCCAGGCAAAATAATACTTATCCGAAGTTTTACTACTATCATACTCTGCAAATACACTAGGAATTTCAGTAACTTTTAATTCGACATATTCACCACTTGTCAATGTTCCAGAAGCAACTTGGTCCGTAAAATCAACTGGTGTTTCTTCCTCCTGTGTTTCAATCACATAAGCCCATACATAAAAAGGTATAGCTAATAACAAAAGAACAATTGCGACTAATAAATAACGATTAATCAAAGAAACTGCCGTTTTAATCTTCTGAGATTTAATATTTTTCATAAACTCCCTCCCACCTATCATGAAAAAAGTATACCATAAATTTAAAAAAAATAAAATACTTCTTCTAGAATGAGTAAGGAAAACTTCAATTTCAAAAGTAAATTGATATTTAAAATATAATTATACAATTTAGTATGTCACAAGATTTAGTCAAGG
>CALVOU010000068.1 GCA_944350365.1 uncultured Bacilli bacterium | reverse complement strand
CCGAAGAAGGGGAAAAAATTTTAGGGAAAAACAATTTTTATTAACAGATCACAAGAGAAAATATAGAAAATTCCTACTACAAAATTAAAACGAAAAGCGCTTGACTAAGTGAGACTATGTCATGTATAATAACAATTGTTATTGACGCCGACTTAGCTCAGCTGGTAGAGCAACGCACTCGTAACGCGTAGGTCGTAGGTTCGATCCCTATAGTCGGCACCACTTTGTAAATCTGTTCGAACTATTTGAGCTTTAAATATAAGTCAGTCTGAAATATGACTGATTTTTTGTTGCATAAAAACAAGTTGTGCTTAATTGATAAAATATTTTATTGAAAGATAGAATTAAATACGAAGAGGTTAATTTAATAATTTAAAGTGAAAGAAATAAAAAAGCAAAATATAGAAACAAGAAGGTTTCTGCTTACGAAGATAGAATTAAATATTTAAAATAGAAAGAACTCATAAAAATATTTGGGTGCAAACACGGCTTATTCAATGTAGAAAATTTTTTTCATATCCACAGTAGAAGAAGCCAAAATAATGACCTTTATGGAAGGAGAGTATGAGGTGTTTTTTTAACATAAAAGCTTTCTGTAACTATTGGTATGGTATTGTTTTGGAAGTACTAATGTTCCTGCTAGGACTATTTTCTCTTATATCCATTATTAAAAAATAGAAACCATAAAACCGATTAATACCTAGAAGTAGTGAAAAAGAAATAATTACTTTTTTTGATTTGACAAGTCGTTAATAACGATTACTTCTTATCCTGTTATTGTGGTAAAAATCTAGTTAACTAACAATCTTTTTGAAAATTTATACGCAAATTTTAAATTTTTATCTAAGGCATATGCTATACTATTTTTAGTAGATGTAAGGAGGCTTCTATGCTAACGGGAGGTGAAAGGAACGATAAATAAAAAAAGTACCGGTCTTAAAGAAAACAATAGAACAAAAACAAAGACATAGAAAAAATAATGACATACGCTATGAAATGAAAAGATTTATTGGTGGAGGAATAGAAATATGAAAAGAAATAATATAATTACTAATCAAGAAAACAAACTAGCTACCAAAGAAGAATTAATAAACTTATTAAAAAAACATAGAGGAATACTAACTAACCCAATATTAGATTATTTAAATTCCTTGGTAGAGCTTGAATTTTCCGTGATTAGAAACTACATTAGTATAGAGGAAAGAGAAGTTTTATCAGAACTAGAATTGTATAAGAAGATAGCAACTTATAATATTTATTATAGAGCGCTACAGCTATTAGACCATGAAAAAAATCCTATTGAAATTGACAATAACGAAAGACTAATTGTTTCTAAACAACTAGAAAATAGAAGAGTCAAATTGTTTTGCTTTGATTATAAAGACCGGATAAGCTTAAGTAAAAATATCCCAGATGATTATAAAAGCATGAAGATTGGTACAGTTACCTTATATCGAACTTTAGAAAACAAAGACTTAAGAGAAAAAGAATTAAATCGAATTTTAGAAAGATTAGAAAGCTTATATGTAGCAAATAATCCTTATTTAGTTCGCCATGATGTAATAGGTGGACCGGATGTATACTGGGAAAGACAACACAAAGAAAAAATTGAAGAATTAGAAAAGAAATTTACAGAATTAGATAATAAAAAAGAATTAACCGAAGTAGACAAACAGGAGATCCAATTAACAAATTACATACATCAGTTGTTTTTAACAGACTATGGACTAACTAATGAAGATTTTGAGGAAAGTAAAATGTCGAAATTTACAACGGCTGAAATAGATAAAATGAATAAAACTCAAGTGAAAAAATTGCCAAATTTAACGATTTCTGATCAGATTCATTATCTTTAAGCTTTGGATTGGAGTAATAAGAGATACCCCATACTTAATTTGATGATTTAGATCTTGCCATTTAGTTAATTCATTTTTGAATAAAAGAATATTTATTAGAAGAGGAAGATTTTGATGCAAACACTAAATTTACTAAAAGAAGAATTAAAAGATATAAAAGGGATGTTTTAAGAAGAGCTAATAGTTTAAAAGAACAAGAGAATTTTGACGAAATTATGCTAGAAAGTGTAGAAGAGAACATAGCTCTTTGGAGAAAATATAAGAGTGGTTCTAGTAAAAGCTACTATTTTTTCACTGATCTGGAAGGAAAGTTATTATTTGATGGCAAAACTTTTCAATATGCTACACCATTTTCTGATTCGAAAGCTTGCTTAAAATACGATAAAGAGTGGTATGTTATTGATTTAGTAAAAAAAGAATCAAAAGGAAACAAAGAGAATTAACTAGACGTGAAAAAGGAAGTAGTAATTACTATAAAACGAAGAAAAGAATAGCTGTTCTATTCCAGAAGTTAAAAAATGCCAGAAAGCATTTTATTCATCAAACAACAAAGAAACTAGTATTAGAAAATGATATCGTGGTAAGTGAAACATTAAAGGTAAAAGAGATGATTGAAGAAAAGAAGTTCTCTAAATATCTAACTGATGTTTGTTTATCTGAGTTATGTCGTGTATTGGAATATAAAGCTAAGTATTATGGAAAACGATATATACAGATAGATAGCTATTATCCAAGTAGTCAAGAGTGTAGTAAATGTGGGTATAAAAATGAAGGAGTAAAGGATTTATCCGTTAGAAATTGGCTATGTCCAGAATGTGGAAGTGTCCATGATAGAGATATCAATGCTAGTCAAAATATATTATTTGAGGGAATAAAGAAGTATGTAAAAGAGTTAATATAGTCGAGAAAAAAATACAAATAAAATAAGAACAAAGAGTTACGGTAGCGACTTATCACGTGTTAAGTCTGTGGAGAATAAAGGCTACTTTATCGATGAAGCAGAAAACCCAGGAGGTAACGACTGGGACATGAAAAATTTATTTTGTCCTATAATGTTGAAACGAAATAGAAGGAGTTAATAAACGAAGAAATATGAATAAAAATCAATGCTTAAAAAAAATAAAAGAAACTAACAATGTGAGATATCAGTGTAATTACCACTCGCCACTTGGAAACATCATCTTAGGGAGTGATGGTACTCATCTTTTAAGTCTACAACTAGAAAATAGTCGCTACTATGTTACGAAAAAAGCTACTGTGAAAGAAGAATTGCCTGTTTTTCAAAAAACGAAAGAGTGGCTAGACGCCTATTTTGAACAGAAAAATCCTAGTTATGAATCATTAAATTTACTTCCCCAAGGAACTGATTTTCAAAAACAAGTATGGCAATATCTCTTGACTATTCCTTATGGAACGACCGCCAGTTATCGAGATGTTGCAAAAGAGATAGCGAAAAAACAACATAAAAATTCGATGTCTAGTCAAGCAGTTGGTAACGCGATAGGTCATAATCCGATCATGATTATTATTCCCTGTCATCGAGTAGTAGGGGCAACAGGCAATCTAACTGGTTATGCCGGAGGTTTAGAAGCGAAGAGTAAACTGCTAACATTAGAAGGTGTCGATATGAGCAAGTTATATTTACCTAAAGAAAAAAACAAGCAACAAGAAAAGACACCTATTTCTCGTTGCAGTTGGTGTAATTTAGAAAATGAACGATATATCAAATATCATGATGAAGAATGGGGTAGTTCTAACTTTGAAGAACACTACCTATTTGAAATGCTAATTCTAGAATCTTTCCAAGCTGGTTTATCTTGGGAATGTGTACTAAACAAAAGAGAAAACTTTCGCCGAGCTTTCGATAATTTTGATCTTGAAAAAATTAGCAGGTATCAAGAAGATAAAATAGAATCGCTAATGGATAACTCAGGAATTATTCGTAATCGTAGAAAAATTATCGCAGCGATCATCAATGCCCAAATATTTAAAGAAATTGCTCAAGAATTTGGAAGTTTTCGTCAATATCTATTTACTTTTACTGAAGGAAAAACAGTTTACGAAAATGACAAAACTCATTCAGAGTTATCTGACAAGATATCTAAAGATCTAAGGCAAAGAGGAATGAAATTCGTCGGCACAACGATTATCTATTCTTATCTTCAAGCAATCGGCGTGATTAACTCTCATGAAGAAAACTGTTTTTTATTTTCTAAAACAGATACCTCTTCAAAGAATTCTAAAAAAACAAGGCTTCTTAAAGGCAACAATTGAAACTTATATCCAACTCAAAAACCGCCAAATATGTTCCCAAATATTCAGTATATAGAAATAAAATATTTACCTTTTTTTCAAAAAAATGGTATAATAAGCTTATAAAGAAATCACTTGTCTTAATATAGCGAATAGGGGGAATAAATAAAATGATAGAAGTAGGCATAAACCAAAGTGTTTCCACTCTGATGCCACCGATAAATAATAAGAAGCTTTACCAGCCATAAAAGTATAAAGTTATGGATAAGTACAGGTAATTTATGGTAAAATTAAAAGACAATATCGAAAACTTAGGCCTAGAAAAAGAAATCGTTACTAACCTTCATCGCTTAGATATTTATACGGTAAGACAATTGTGGGAATGTCAAAAAAAGACACTGAAAGAGAATGGCTTTTCAACTTCTGAAATCGCCCAAATTAAAGTAAAATTACAGTTAGAAAGTTTAGATTTGAATAAGAAAAAATACAAATATTGAAGCATGTTTCTAAAAAAAGAAGATGCTTTTTTCTATTAAAATCGCTATGTTGTAGTTTTTAAGGGATAAAACCGTAGTCTGAATAGATCTCATTAAAATCGAAGATACTATGAT
>CALVOU010000067.1 GCA_944350365.1 uncultured Bacilli bacterium | reverse complement strand
AATATCCCTTTCTAAATTCATCTTAAGCACTTTTATTATATCACCATCCCTCAAAAACTACAACATAGCGATTAAAATAAAAAAGACTATGATATAATCATAATAGAACATAAAGGGGTGTGATATAGATGATTAGTTTCTATCGCGATTTTTTAGATGGAACAGTCTACACAGTAGTTGCTTTAATATCCGTAGTTTTCATTTTAGCCATTATTGGATTTATGATGGAAAAAATGAAAGCTTATAAAGAAGAACAGGCTAAAATAGCTTATGTCCGTACCAAAGAAGCAGAACCTCAGAAAGATACTATTATATTTGATTCCAAAGCCGACCGCATTGTAGGTACACCAACCGAAAAAAAATTAGATGCTGAGCAAGAAAATTCACCCGCAACAATCACTTTATCTCCTGCTTCAACCTCTGAAACAGCGACTATGGCTCGGGATGAAGATGTCAACAAACGGGATAGTGTAATGACAATAGACAGTTCTACCTTAGATGTCCCAGAGATTGCCGAAAACAATACCAAAGAACCACAACCAAAAGCTGAAGATTTAACTCAAGTTATTGATTTTGGCTCGACAGACGATGTCAAAATTGATGAACTATAAGCCCCAAAAAGTGTCAACTTTACCAGAGGTGGCTTTTTTGCTATAATAGAAAGCATAGGGAAGGAAGAAAAAAATGACATTAGATAGTATAATTGTAATTATCAAGAAAATAATAGATATCTCCTTAGTGTGGTTTATCTTTTATTATATCTTAAAAAATATTCGTAATAATGTGAAATTAACCCTACTATTTAAAGGTGTAGCCATTCTATTGATTTTAAAAGTAGTGAGCGACGTATTTGAATTAACCACAATTGGCTTACTACTAGAATATGTAATGATGTGGGGACCATTAGCTCTGATTATTATTTTTCAACCAGAAATTAGAAATGTCTTGGAACAGTTAGGAAGAACTCAACTTCTAGGAAGACATAAAGTATTAACCGTCGATGAAAGAGAAAGACTAGTATATGAAATCGTTCAAGCAGTAGATTATTTAAGAAAAGCGCGAATTGGTGCTTTAATTGTGCTAGAAAGAGATACCAGTCTAGCCAATTATATTGATAAGGCGAAGAAAATCTATGCTGACTTATCAAGCGATTTATTAATTTCTATCTTTTTTCCAAACAACCCATTACATGATGGTGGCGTAATTATTCAGGGAGATAGAATTAGTTGCGCAGGAGCAGTTTTCCCAACGAGCAACAGTTCCAAAGTGAATAAGAAATTTGGCACTAGACATCGTGCAGCCTTAGGTATTACCGAAGAAAGTGATGCCCTTAGTGTCGTTGTCAGTGAAGAGACAGGTAGATTATCTATCGCTGTAAAAGGGGAGTTATTCTATAATTTATCGTTAGATGATGTAAGAATGATGCTAATTGACGAATTACGTCCAAAACAAGAAGATGAGGTTTTAGACGAATTAGATGAGGAAGATTTATATGAAGAAAATATGTAAGATATTTAAAAAAATTCTATTATTTTTCGATAAATGGCTAATCACCCCAATTACAAAAGGAATTATCACAATAAGCGATTTTACCAAAAATAATGGAAAAGAATTAGAAAAATTTATCAATAAAAAACAAACATTAATTGTCTTATCTTTAATTTTCGCTTTCATCTTCTTCTTTATTATCGACCAAAACTCCAACACAATCATCAATAAACAAGCAGAAATTTTATATAATACTCCTGTTGTTGCAGAATATAATTCAGAAGCTTACGTAATCGAAGGACTACCAACTACTGCTGATATTACTTTAATTGGACGAAAAGCGGACCTTTATCTAGCTAAGCAATACCCAGCAGATAGTGTTTCTGTCGATCTAAGAGGTCTAAAGCCTGGTAGTCATAAAGTAAATTTAAAATATAATCAACGCCTATCATCGATCGATTATAAAATCGATCCATCTAGTGCAACGATCGTTATCTATGAAAAAGTGTCAGAAACTAGAGAATTAGATTATGATATTCTTCATCGGGATAGTTTAGACAAAAAATTAATCATCGAAAATATCGATTTAAACCGCAACGATGTCATTATTAAAGGCGCCGAATATAAACTAAAAGAAGTAGCTACCGTAAAAGCGTTAATCGATGTCGATAATATTGCTAACAAATCAGCAGGGACGACTACATTAAGTGATATTCCATTAATCGCCTACGATGCCAAAGGACAACCGGTAGATGTAGAGATTGTACCAGAAAAAATAGAAGCTTCAATAACGATTTCTTCTCCAAGCAAAGAAGTTAATCTAGAAATTATCCCAACTGGAGAAGTAGCTTTTGGAAAAGCAATCAAAGAATTTACCTCTTCTGTTGATAGAGTGACTATTTATGGAGATCAAGAGGTCTTAGATGGCATTGAGTCTATCCCAGTAGAAATTGATGTCGAAGGATTATCTGAAGATAAAGAATACAATATCAACTTAGAAAAACCGTCTGGAATTCGTGATATCAGTTCCAAAACGGTCAATGTAAAAGTAACCTTAGATGATAGTATTACTAGAGAAATTAATAATATTCGTGTTCAAACAACTAACTTAGATCCAACACTAAGAGTAAATGCTGCTGCAGTAGGAGACGACACAGTTACTGTTATCGTCAAAGGAAGTGCATCCGTAATTGAGGCATTAGACCCATCAACAATCACGGCAACAATTGACTTAACCAATTATACAGCTGGAGATTACGAAGTAGATGTGATCATTAACGGAACAGATAATCGTCTAAGCTACGAAGCGAAAAACAAGAAGATAAATATCCGAATATTAGAAAAATAGAGAACTACAAAGCGAGTTCTCTTTTTATTTATCAAAATCTTCGAATAACAATCCTATATTAATTATACCGGCAATGCCTACTAAAACATATACGATTCTAGTAATTACATTATCAGTACCGAACAAAGTAGCAACAAGATTGAAATCGAATAATCCGATAAGTCCCCAGTTGAGCGCACCAATAATCGTTAGTACTAAGCATACTTTCTGTAATGTTTTCATCTTTTTCCTCCTTTTTAAATTTCTAATATTAGGATAAGCAGAAAAACTTAAATTATTCATGAATAAAGAAAAAACTAATCCATATAATTAATTGAAAGATGATTGAGGTGGAAAATGAAAAAAAAGATATTATTATTACTCTTGGTGATGAGCTTTCTACTAACAGGATGTTTTGGAAAAGATAGTAAAGATATCGTTAAAGAGCTAGATAAAAAATATAATGATTTAAAATCATACAAATTAACTGGAGATTTGGAAATAATAAATAATGACGATGTATACAATTATAATGTTGAAGTTGTTTACCAGAAAAAAGATAAATTTAATGTCAATTTAAAAAATAAAGCCAATAATCATGAACAGATCATTTTAAAGAACGAAGAAGGCGTATATGTTATGACACACAAAAGTACACAACTTTTATAAATGAATAAGTTTGAGGTTATATCAATTTAATTAGTATCTTATAAACACTAGAATATGTTAAACGCATATTCTTTTTATTTTGTTAAAAAAGAGAGGAGATTGATATAATGAATTTAAATTATGCAATATTTAGAAGTGAACCTATTATGACTACACACGATTTAGCACAAATTGGTTCTCATAATCAAAGAGAAAAGAAAGCATACAATTCTAATCCTGACATAAGGATTGAAGATAGCTATAAAAATTTAGAATTAGTACCATTAAATTACAAATATGTTAAAAGATTTAAAGAGATAACAAAAGAATATGAAAAACAACATAATGAAAAACAAAAAACTGAAAGAAAAGAAAGACAAAGAAGTTATACCCAAATGCTTAATCAATCAAGAAATTGTGTAGCAGATGAATTATTATTTACTGCTTCACCAAAATTTTTTGAAAATATGAGTAATGAAGATTTAATGAAGTGGGCAAATACTTGTATGGAATTTGTTTATAATGATTTAGGTTATAAAAAAGAACAAATACTTCACGCAACTATTCATTTAGATGAAAAATCACCACATATTCATTGTGTAGTAGTACCACTTGTTAAAAAATTAGATAAAAGAACTAATACTGAAAGATGGACAATATCTAAAAAACAATTTATAAAAGATAAAATACATCTATCTCAATTACAAGATAAATATCACGAACGGCTAACTGAAAAAGGATTTGATTTAGAAAGAGGTATTAAAGGAAATAGTAGAGAACACTTAAAAACCAAAGAATTAAAGAAAACAACTAGATATTATCAAAATAAAGTTGAAACTATTAATAAAAATTTAGAACAAGCCATAAGTGATTTAAATGATAAAATGAAATCTAGTAAAAACACTATCTTTAGTAATGAATATATTAAGGTTAAAACAGAAACTTTTGAATCAATGAATAATGTTATTAAAGAAACTAAAAAAGTATTAGAATTTCAACCTAAAATAGAACAATTATTTAATGAAATAAAAAACTTTACTAAAAGTCATCAAATACTAGAAAAAGAAAATACAAATCTTAAAAGAGAAGTTAAATCTCTTACTACTAGAAATCAAAACTTGACTGATGAAAATAATAAATTAAGAAACTATATTGAAGCAATATTAGAAGCGATTAAGAAATTTTTTAGAAAGATATTACAATTTGGTAATGAATATGCCAAAGACGAAACAACTATCGAAGTTAAAGATTATTATGATAATAATGATTTTGATATGAATGATGTAATTAAAATATCTAGAGGAACAACTAAACA
>CALVOU010000066.1 GCA_944350365.1 uncultured Bacilli bacterium | reverse complement strand
TCTTTCTTTCTTTTTTCAAGATAATGATTATAAACAAATCTTGTACAACCAAACGTTTTTTGAATCATAATGATTTGACTATCGTTTGGATAAAGACGAAACTGATAACTTTTATACATATTCATTATGTTATTCCTCCTTGTTGTTCATGGTTAACAAGACTATATCAAACAAATGTATGCAAATCAAGTGAATTACAAAATTTTCTATTTTTTTATTTTTCTATACAAAGCAAATTCCTAGTATATAAAAAATTTCCGCTTATTCCTAAACCAAAAGGAAATTCTACAAAGTAAAAGGAAGATGAAGAAAAGAAAACGATTAAAAGAATATTTTGCGAAAGAAGAAGGATGGAATAAGAAGGACGTCAAAGAATGGATTCAGAGTCATTGTGGAACCATCCATACTTTTCAAGGTAAAGAAGTGGAAGAAGTTATCTTACTTTTTGGATGTACTAAAGTGATGGGACAATTAAACGGGCCAGTAGTAAACCAAATATTTTAAACGTTGCGGCAACTAGGGCTAAATGGCGACTTTTGATTATTGGAGATGTTTCTATTTGGAAAGATGCTCCTTATTTTTCGTTAGTTATCAAATATTAAATCGATCAAAACAAAAAGAACAAGAATAATCAACAAGAACTTGTTCTTTTTTCTTTCATCATTATTCAATTACATAAGGGTTGGTAGCTGTTCCATCTCCAGATATAGCGGTAGTTCCGGCCTTTAAGGAAATGGCTGGACGAACGCCATGTGGATTGATAACTGTATTTCCATTGAAACTACCATTGGCATTAACATCGAATGCGTTAGTACGATTCCCAACAAAAGAATTTGGTGATAAAGTCCAAAAATTATCATTATTATACAAATAATAACTAGTATTATTATTCTTATAAACTGCGCCTGCATAAGCGATTTCATCAGCTGTAAGTAAAGCTATTGGATAGGTCAAATCACCATTGCCATTCTTTTCGCTTACAGTAAATCGATCATTCTCATTTATACAATTTAGTGAAGGAGAGCTATTGATAGATAATCTATACATGGTACTATAAGCCGTTATTTCTGTTCCTATTCCAGTTCCAGGATAATCGTCATCTTGAGCTATACTTCTATCATTACACCATACTGTATCTTCTAATTTATTAGTAGCAGTAACTAAATTTTGACTATACCACTCATCAATTACTGTTTTAATATTAGAATTATTCGTATTTTGATGTGTATCTTCATAAGAATTAGAATTTGATGAGCCATACATATAACCTACATAAGTATTATCATTATTCTGATCGTTAAATGCTTGGTTAGATATAGGTAGCATTGTTGAAGCACCAGTTTTATTTGTACATTGTCCATTATTGTCTGGTTGTCCATTATAAATTAGCTTTACCCCGCCTGTTTCCGTTGTCCTTACGATCTTCCAGCAAAAGTTCGCAAACTTAACATTATTATTTTCTACTGCCCCGCGATAATACATAATAGGATATTGATCATTTACAGTACTACTTAAAATATATAATCCTTTTCCATTGGTATCACTCGATATTTGACTAAAATCAATTCCGGTAGAGCTTGTTACATATGTACTCGCTATATTGTCCATTACTGCTTCTTCTTTCATTGTTCCTACTAAAGTTTTTGTAATATTCTTCTTTTCGGTTGTTGCTTCTACTTGCGCACTAAAATCCAATCCTTGATCCCAGTTTTGAACACTTCCAGTTTCTTGTAACCATACTTTTAATACATAATATTGTTTTGTTCCAGAAGTAATCCCAACATCAGTATCTAATTCGATTGTGTTATTTCTTTCACCAAAATCTCCACTTGCTATTTCCTCACTTGTACCATAGCTTTCATTCGCACTATATAGTTTCCACTTTAAATTACTACTTTGTGTATCTTCGCCATCTTTTTGTAGAGTGATATTAGTTAAATATAAATAGTAAGCCGCGTCTAATGAGCCAGTATTTTCTACTGTAAATTGATGAACACCTGCTTCACTTTCTTCACTAGGGAAAACATTATCTAGAGAAATATCTTTACCTGTTAAATAAGTTAACTGTAAGGTCCCACTTTCTACTACTTGTTCATTTGATGTAGCGATTGCGGTAAAATAAGCATAGGTTGTTCCCATTAATATTAAAGTAGCTACTACAATTAACAAACTGACAATCAGCGTTGGTTTATTCATTTTTCTTTTCCTTCCTATTTTTTTATTCTCTGTACCATCACTTTGATATACCTTATTTTAGCTTATATATTTCTATTATAGCTTGATTTATCTTGCTTTTCAATAACACAAATTAGGTTTAGTTAAATTTACTGTATACTTTTATCCTTGCTTACTCTTTCTTTTTGTATTATAGTAAATTTAATTAAGGAGGAATTAAAATGCGTTTATCTGAGATTAATCCTCAAAACCTACAAGATGAAGATATTCAAACTATTGTTTATTCTGATATTTCTGATAATGGAAAAGCTACGAAATACGGTCTTGTTTTTGGAAATAGTATGTTAATCAAAGAGCGAGTGACTACGGCTTGGGAGGCTTATCGTAATGGTAGAATTCAAAAAGTGATATTGACTGGTGGAACCGCAGGAGTTAGTAATCAAGAACATGACTTACTTCCAGAAGCGATAAAAATGAAGAACTTAGCCATAGAAATGAGCATTTTAGAACAAGATATTTTAATTGAAGATACATCTAGTAATAGTTTTGAAAATGTTGAACATGCTTTTGCTCTTATTCCTGAAAAGATAAATTCGATTGCTTTAATCAGTAGTGAATTTCATTTAAAAAGATGTTTGGCGATTATCCAGAAAAAGTACTCAACTCTAGATGTAATTCTTATTCATTCTAGGGACGGTTTTTCTGATTCTGATAATTGGTTTTTATCTGATGGTTCTTGGAATTCAGGTAGAAGTCTAGCTACTTATGAAGCTAATCTTTTAATTCGTTATGCGAAAGAAGGAAAAATTGCTGATTTAGATATTGCATTTGATAAGAAAAGAGTTTACAAGTAATCTATTTCTTGAACAAAATAGAATAATTCGTAAACTCTTTCATTTTTTTATTCTACCATTTTACTTATTTGGAATAAAGACAATTGGTCTTAAAGCATAGCCATATGCCCAATGATAAGCACCATCAATTTTACCAGAAGTTTCATATACATTTTGAATTAGAGGACAATCGCCACTACTATTAGGCTTTTCGCACCAACTTGGGGATGCTAGATGATAACCGGATACTTTAGTACTACCCTCTTCAATAAGTGCTTTCGTAGGAAAATATAATTGATCATTATATCCGGTCATAGTACTCAAATCCACTTCATATGTAGTTGGGTTTTCCGTACTACCAATAGCGTATCCAGCTTCTACTGCACTTAAATATAATTTCTCATCAGGATATTTTTCATTCCAACTAGCTACAAACATTTCAACAGGCGTAGCACCTAAGGCATATTCCGCACCCAGCTCTTCATTTACTAGAGAATCCCAATTTTCAGAATGTAACATAAAACTTGTCACTTGATTACTACCATGAGTAGAATCCAATTCTAATACTTTGAAATATTTATTCATGACATCCTCATTTGGTTCTTGGTAACTTAGATTACTTTGTGAAAAAAACATACCATATTTTTCTCCATGTTTTCTAACACTAGCTTTAGAATATATTGAATTTGAATCTTCTTCCGTTCCGATTGCCTCTACTGGAAGATAACTACTAGTAATAATATAAATCCCATCATCATCTTGGTAAAATATCTTCCAATCATCAATAGTCACATCATTAACGGTAACAGAATAATCGTATTTATCCCCATAATTTTCTGAAGTTATCGTTTTCGTTTCCTCATTATTATTCGTATTATCATTAGTATTCGTATTCTCACTAGATGAATTGCACCCTGTCATACCAACCAACAAAACTCCACACAATAAACTTAAGATAATTTTTCTTTTCATCATACCATCTCCTTTAAAAAAATTATAGCACAGAAATTATATTCTAGTGTAAAAAAGTTTACAAATAATTTAGTCTTTCTTTATCTGTTTTCCCATATCTTTTTATACTGTTCTAGTTGAACTTCCTTTTTTATTTGACTACTAGGATGATAAACAGGAATAATCGTATAGTCATTTACTTTTATTATCGGGGTTTCTTTTATTACTTCAGTTAATTTTTTAGAAATAGAAAAAGAAAATATTTTCGACAAAGCAAATAATGGATAATAGCCTAGAGTCACAATGACTTTTGGATGAACAATTTCTATTTGTCGTTTTAAATATTCACTACAGTTTAGCGTCGATTGTTTTAAATCAATATCATTTCCGCGATAACGATTATTTTTTCTAGCACACAAAATCGCATTGGTAATAAAAATTTGGTTTACTTTTTCCTGATCAAGCACAATCTTATTGTAAGCAGCAGATTCTATTAAGAATTTGGTTAACATCTTTTTAGTTAGACTCTTTTCTGATTCTATCAATTGAATCCAGGCTTCTGGAGTAGGATTTTTTAGATAAGCCTCGTGGAGTTTTTTCATGTCTTCATAAGGTCCCCAATCTTGACCAATAATCATGAGTGAGGAATCTAAGCGATGAGTCCAAGCTGTCCAGATAGACGGTACTTGTTTAGCTAAACTTCCCTCTTTATAAATGTTAATTAGAGAACAATCTGTATTATTTTTCTTTCTTAAATTGGTGCATTTCTCACACATGGATAACTCAGTAATGAGTTCATCAAATGCTTTATCCTTCATTCTTTTACATTCCTTTGCTTATTTTTTTAATTATAAGTTGTGTTAAACATAATGACTGATAAATAAAAATGAGGTATAATAATATTAGCCAAACAAAAGATAAAGAAAGGAG
>CALVOU010000065.1 GCA_944350365.1 uncultured Bacilli bacterium | reverse complement strand
TTATTAGTTAAGGACCGTTATGGTAATCCATTATTCTTATTTGAAAATGAATTTGCGGAACGTTTCTTCCATGACAAGTATCCGGATGTTAAATTAACTGAAAAACTTTAAGCAAAATAAAAGCTATGGGAATTAATGCGGCACTAAAAAAAGCACGTCAATCGCGGGGACTGACACAAGAACAATTTGTAGCAGGAATTTTATCACCAGCTCATTATTCTAAAATTGAGCGTGGCTTGCATGACATATCAGCTAAGGACTTGATGGCAATTTTGCAGAAAAATAAAATTTCATTTGCTGAATTCTTTAAGCAAAATATGATCTCACAAGCTGACGATGAAAACAGTTTAGGTGATCAATTACAGATTGCTTATTATAATCAAGATCTTAACCAAGTTAGAAAATTGGTAACAAAAATTCAACAACTGCCGCATCATGATCTTCTAAAAATCAAAGCTAAGTTGATTTTTACCTTACTTGAAGGAAAACGTAAATTTGATGTCAAAGATAAAAATATAATATTGCAGCGTTTATTTGCAGGCGATAATTGGCTTCAAGATGAATTTAGTTTAGATTTGTTAGCAAATTTTGGTGCTTCTATCTTTACTCATGATGATTTTACTTTTTTCTTTCAAAAAATTTTCACTACTTATAATGATAAAATGTCTGAGCAGACAGAAAAAATGCAAACAACAATTGCCACTATTTGTGTGAATTATTTATATACTTGTGCTGAAAATAAATTTGTAAAAGATAATAAAGAGCCTATTTATTTACTTGGGCAATTAAGTCAAACGCCATCTTTAGTCTTATATAAAATCATTGGTCATTTTTATCAATGCTATTTTGCTGGAGATACAGAGCAGGTATTAGCTATTAAGAAATTGATCAAGGCAAGTAATTTAGAAAATATTCTGTCTATTCTTCCAGAATAATCTGCATATATGCAGATTGAAGATCATTTTTGCAGAAAGCTATTTTTATCGTGAACTAAAGCAGATAATGAATCCAACTTAATTGAAAGGGAGATTCATTTATGAAAAAGTTTATTGACCTCAAATGGTTTTCGCTCAGTATTATTCTGTCATGTTTAAGCGGATTATCTTTGCCTTTTAGCACATGGTCATACTCCGAAATTTTTGCGTTAATTACAGGTAAAAGTATTCCAAATACGGTGAGAATGATTATCGTAATTACAGTATTGCAAATCTTACTTGTAATTGTAGAATACTTAAATAATCGAGTAATTAATCGTAATGTAGCACTATTTAATCAAGAAGTTCGTGAGTATCTGATGCAGACGGATTTTGTAAAAACAGGAGAAAAAGAAATTTCTAATCGAATTTCTTTCATTAATAATGATCTTAACCTGATTGAAGAAAAGTACTTTAGACAGTTATTTTCACTAGTATCTACTGTGGTTAAAATTGTTGGTATCGTTACTGTTGCGCTGATAAATAGTGTAGTCCTGACATTAGTCTTTGTTGCTTTTGCCAGTCTTTCAAGCCTTATTCCTAGTTTGTTTAGCAAGAAAACAGCCAAGCAGTCATCCAATTGGAGTAAATCAACAGGTAGTTATGTAACGTTTATGTCGGATTTACTCAAAAATATCAATACGGTTTTAAATTACAATGTATTATCTCTATTTGTAAAGAAGGGTAGTAAAGTAATTAAAAATTCTGTTGAGAATAAACGTGAACGTGACGATACAATTGCTAAAAGTGATTTTTACGTTGATTTATTAGCTTACTCACTAGACTTCTTACCAATTGGAATCGGCATTATTATGGTAATTCAAGGACACATTGCTTTGGCTTCTTTTGTTGCCGTTCAATACTCTAGCGCTTGGATTGTAAATAGTTTCTTTAGTATTAATAGTATTCGTAATCAGATTGCTGCTACTAAACCAATGACCGCTAAGTTGTTATCTTTCAAGCCTTTAACGACTAAGCAAGATGAAGCTCCAGTCAAATTTAAGCAATTAAATATGGACAATGTAACTTTCAGCTATCAAGCTGATAGTCCAGTGCTTAATAATGTGAGTTTATGTGTTAATAAAGGAGATAAAATTCTGTTAACTGGAAAGTCTGGTGAAGGTAAATCTACTTTACTTAAGGTGTTAATGGGTAAATTATCTCCGCAGAAGGGAAGAGTTTTGGTTAATGATCAGGCTGTTGAAACGCAAATTTTTAGTGAAGTTCAACAATCTTCGCAAATTTTTAATGAGACTTTACGCTTTAATTTAACTCTTGGTAAACAATTTGATCAAAAGCAAATCGTGGCTGCGGCTCAACAAGCAGGATTAACTAATTACCTTCAAAAACATGGCTTAGATACCGTAATTGAAGAAAATGGGCATAATCTTTCAGGTGGGGAAAGAAAGAGAATTGAATTAGCGCGTGCTTTTCTCTTCCAAAGAGAAATTTTAGTAGTTGATGAAGGAACTGCTTCACTTGATCCGCAAACTGCTGAGCAAATTCATAATGTCTTTTTGAATTCACCATTAACAGTAATTGAAATTGACCACCATATTTCATCAACGACGATGAAGAAATTTACGCATCATTTTGACTTAGAAAATGGAAAATTGGTAAATATTTTTTAACGTAAATTGCAATAATAAATTGAACATTTAGGCTATCCTTCTGCACGTTCATTTTATACAATTAAAATTTTTGTTGGAATATCTAATAGAGAGTTAGTAGGATTAATTCCAGGAACTTCAAATGTGGGTCATTATGTAAGTAATAGTTTAGAGTTTGAGAAATATAGAATTTACATAGTAAAAGAACGTGAAATAGCACTAAGTACTTATAGTTCTATTCATAATTCACTGCAAGTACTTGAAAGTGGGCATGTTTTAGGATGTTATAATTATATTAGTACTTTATTTGATTGTAGTTTTGTTTTTAAAGACTATGATGATTATAATACTGTTACATTTACAAATATTTCAAAATTAGCTAATATTTATGATAAATTTGGGTTCGTAATAGATAAATTTAAGCATCGCTCTAGTGGTAGATACTATGGGATGCTTTCAAATTGGAATTTAAATCGTAATAACTATAAGTTTAATGAAATTTCTAATTTTGATATAGCTAGAATTTCAAAATTAACAGATGAAAATGTTCAAAGTGTAATTCCTATTTCTTATACGAATCATAAAGATTCAAAGAATTATTTAACCGATGAATTTATTCAAAAGGAATATCCATTTTTGCATCCCACTTTCGAATCTGTAATTACAGTTTTAGCATTAAACTTAAGTGTATGTAATACTCACAATTTGGAAATTTACCTTGAAAAAATAGGTGCTCTTGCACAGACTATATGTATGAATAATTCTAGTAATCATGTTGTAAATAGACCGGTTAAGCAAGTTATACCAAAAAATTGGGAAAAGATAGACAAATTTAAACGTAATAAAAATTTATTACCATTTTATGCAGTAATAACTACCGTAGTGTAAGATTTCTTAATTAGATTTTAGTAATACTCAAATCGATAATAACGGACCGCAAGTAACTGTTATATCAAGTACTGCAATCCACTTTGCTTGAAATAGAAACTTTATTCAGTACGACTTCAGGCTATAATTACTGGAAAATAATCGAGTACTGTCCTCACTGCAATTTAGTGCGGCAAACAGAAGAAGAGAATCTTGTTAACTGGCTATTAGATTTAAAGGGCTTTGGTACAAGATATGCACGAAATACTGTTGCTAAGCTAAAGAAATGTTAGAGGCTTACCCTGTGGCTGCTAGTTATAGCGTAGAAATCTTGCAGGTAAATATTATGTAACAAGATTGATCAAGCTCAGTCAAAAAAGAGAAAGCTTGGAAAGCATACCTGTTTTTGCCCAAAACATGGCAGTCAGAGTCCTGGCTGAACTAGGCGATGTACGCAGATTTTCTAATCTAAATAAGATCAGTGTCTTTATTGGGATCGATCGTGAGCGGTATCAATCTGGAGAGATGAACTCTAAGTTTAAGCATTACTAAACATGGCAGTACAATCGCGTGTAAGATACTTTACCGGCTAATTGGACAAATAAATCAAGCAATCATGCCAATGAACTGATTAAAAAGAGCTTCATCTACTTTACCAACCTTTTGGAAGATGAAGGCTTAATCAATGAAGGTGCTGTCTTTATCGATGGTACGAAAATCGAAGCTGATGCCAACCGCTATACTTTTGTTTGGCGCAAAGCGGTTGAAAAGTATCATGAAAAGCTGAAAGGTCAAGCAGTTGAGCTTTACGATGAATTGATTACTAAAGAAAAAGAAGTAGTCAAAAAAATGGAAAAAGAAAAGGTTCAAACTAGTCAAGGCTTGGAGAAATTGGCTCGAGAAACTGAAGAAGAAATTAACCAGCTGACTGAAGAATTTCTGCTAGGCGTAACAGCTACTCTAAGACCGATCATGACGCTACCTTTATGCATATGAAGGAAGACCACATGAAAAACGGTCAGTTGAAGCCAGGCTACAATATTCAAGCAGCGACTACTGATCAATATGTAGTAGATTATGCCATTTTTCCTAACCCAACAGATTTTAAAACCTTAGAGCCAGTTTTCGGGCATTTGAAGAACGTATTTGGCATGCGCAGAACGCATCTGCGAGGCAAAAAGAGGTCGAAACCGATATTGGCATAGCCTTTATGATGGTTTTGAACAAATATGGGCAAAGAAGATGGATGAAGGACCATCTTTTATTGTTAAAAATTTAAAGAGACCGAAAAAACGATCAAGATTCTTGAAAAAGAAAATCTTGATCGTTTTCATTCATCTGGAAGTTATTTTTTCCAGACACTTTTAATACAACAATATTTGGATTACTTGTCAACGTGAATTTCGATTACATGACGACTCTTGTCTACAGTCAAAGTGTATGA
>CALVOU010000064.1 GCA_944350365.1 uncultured Bacilli bacterium | reverse complement strand
AGCTTTTAAAGTACCCTTATAATCATATGATTGAGTATTTGGACCACCCTTACCAGACTTACCATTAGGCTTTTGCCACGATGGTTTAGTTTTTTTCTTATTTGTCGCTGCTTGTGCAGTATTATTTTCTATTTGATTAGATGACTGAATCCCTGTATTGATTAAAAAAGTAGTAAGCAATGTCGCTGTTGTTAGTAGTTTAACTTTATTTTTATTCTTCATCTTGATAATTCCTTTCTTTGTTCGTCCTATCGATTGAGTAATAGAATACGCGAATAGTTTGAACAAAATATGGTTATCAAGTAAAAAACAATTTAAGAAAAAGTTGCTTAAAATGTAAATTGGTTAAGTTTTTTTAGAAGTTGTAGAATATATTATTTGTACTAGATGTTTATATGTGCATAGCTAACCTGCACAAAAAAAGCATCGCTTTTCGCGATGCTTTTTCTTGTATATAAACGTAAAATCCAAAGATTAACGCTTTGAGAATTTCAAGTTATCAGAACAGGAACAAAGTTACCTAACTATCAAGGATAATCCATTTGAATCCATACAATTTTTAACAAATTAACATATTATATGGAAGAAACTGGAATAAAATCCATGAAGTTAGAAAACATTGTGACCAATTGTGACCATTTTAAGTCGATTACCTTACTCAGGCTCTATCCATCTTGGATGGGGCTTTTTCTATTTAGTCGAGAAATAGCAAACTAGGTCTTTCTATATCAGTTTCATAATCTATAAAATTATTTATAAATTCACTGACATTCTTTTCTTTGCACATGTGCCTGATATTATCATCAGTATATTCTGTATCGCCATTATTAAAATCTATGCTAAGTTTTTCTCTATATTTTTTTATCTGTTCATCAGAAGGCTGAACTTTTATTTGAATTTGTGGGATTTTATCCTTCAATAGCTTAATTACATGTTTTCTTTGGTTTTCATCCTTAAAAACAACTATATCCTTTAAAAGATGACTGCGTTGCAGATAATCTGAAGACGTTGAATAATTCTCATGAGTAAAAAGAAAATTTTCAACAAAAAAATCAAGTGTATCCGCATAAATACATTGGAAAGTCAGCATTTCATCAAATTGCCCTTGTTTCAAAACTGCAATTTTTGGTGCAACGGTAATAAATCTTCCACCATCTAGCCAAATTACTAAAATATTTTTTATTAAACGATTTCGATACATTAGCTTTAAAATTTGCCAGTCCATTTTAGTACGCCATTGTGATAAAGAATACGATTCTACTCTAAATCTTTTTTCAGTATCATCAACTAAGTACATACAGTAATCAGGGTCTATATTATATCTAAATCCCACCTGATCATTTTCAAAATACTCCCAATTTCTTACATCTAAAAGTTTTATTTTATATTGCTGATCAATTGGTAAATCTAGTCCAAATCTTTTTTTCCAAAGTTTTTCAACTTGATAATCTCTAGCCGTTTTCCTTATGTCCGTTTCTCTATCATTTAATCTTATAAAGATTTGTCCTGCTTTAATTGAATACCTACATGCCTTAGGATGAAAATCTTCACTCAGATAAAGTGGAACATCATTTGTATTTCTAATAATTATTACATCTACATCATGGCCAAACAACTTTATAGTCTTAACTAATACTCTAGGAATACTTTGATTAGCTATAGGTAACATATCCAAATAACTTGTTAATTTTTCAGTATTTAAACGGTTTTTATCATTTTCAACACCGATTATCTTTCTATCACTATCCCTAACTCCTAGAATTATATAACTATCTTTATGATGAAAAGTGTTTACAAAACTAAAAATATCTTTTATCATTTCATCTTTTTGATGCTTAGTGTACCACTCCAATTTAAAGTCATGATACTCATCTTCATCTTCAGATAATAACTTCATAATCCTGTCTTCAAACAAAAAATCACACATCCTTATTAACTATCTTTTCATAGATCTTAAACAAGTGGGCTACAGCATCACTTTCGCCTGTACCTTTGATAGGCAAACCATAAGCCTCCATTACAGCTCGATCATTATCTTGATGAGCCTTCAATAATTCTTTTGGCATAGTTGCTGGATCATAAAGATCAGCAAGTGAACTATCTGGATATAAGGCACGTGCACCTAAAATAGCTTGAGCTGTTTTTTCAATTCTTGCCTTTTGTTTATTTGTAGGTGTTGGCCAAACAAAATTATCATAGACTAACGTATTTGAATATCTATAATCACTCTTTAATCTACCTGCGACTGCTCTCATCCAAGCCATATGAACATTTGATTCTAAAACTCCAAATAAATAAATCGTTGCATTATCTATAAAAAATAATGCATTAGTATATACCACTTTATGAGGCATGAAATCCATGGGGATATATCTTCTATTTTGAGATGAAACGACTGGTACAACGATACTATTTCCCTTAGGCACCTGAGACTGAAAATATTGACTCGGTCTATCACTCAATAGCCTAGTAGTTTTTGCACCACTACTTTCTCGATATTTCTTTACAGCTAAGACTTTATCATATATTAATTTATTCTTTCTAATCAAATTGATAGGACAATTTTTCAAATAAAGGCAATAAGTTTTTTCATCATTGATACTATTATTTAGAAACTTACTAGCATTTAAATATTGATATACATAATCTTTAATATTCTTATTTTCAATCAAAGATTGTACTTCATCATTATTGAGAATAAAATTACCCCCATCAATTAATTGAGCACCCTTTGTCATCTTAGGAACATTGGATAATGGCTTACTTCTCCTATTAACAAATACAGTCATTCCAGGAGTTAGATATGGTGTCACATTCTTAACTTTCTCAACTTTTCCATTATCAAAGATATACTTATTTTTTGTACCTTTAAAAGAGAAACCAATTATTACAACATGAACTGCGGCTTTTTCTTTAGCTTCGCTCGTCCAAACAAAAGTTCGAAATCCAAAATTGATTTTAAACTTAAATTTTTGGGATAATGGTTCCCACACATTTTGCATGGCTGAACCCTGTGTTATTGAGTTTGTACTTACCAACGCACATCTAATATTGGTGTTTTGAATATATTCCAAACTCTTAAAATACCATCCAGTAACATAATCAATTGACCTAATACTCCCCATTAAGTCAATAAGGTTTTTCTTCTGATTTTCAGATAATAGTTTATATCCTACAAACGGCGGATTCCCCATAATGTAATGACACGCATAATTAGGAATTACATCATTCCAATCCATCGTTAAAGCATTACCTTCATGAATATGGGTATAAGTCTTCAATGGTAAGAAATCCCAGTCAGCATAAAAAATATCCTTGGTTTCTTCAAGCATCTGACTTTCTGCAATCCATAAAGCTGTCTTAGCAACAGAAACAGCAAAATCATTAATCTCAATTCCGTAAAATTGCTGAATTGAAACTTTAATAATATCCTTAGCCTGTCCAATATCAAAAGATGTTTTCATACTGTAGTCATTTTTAGAAGAAGTGGCACCATAAAATTTTTGAATTTCACGATTTTTGGCTTTATTAAATTGCTCGGTATATTGTAATTTAATTGCTTCGTTTTCCAACTTTCTTAACTGTAAATACGTCTCAGTTAAGAAATTACCAGACCCACAAGCAGGATCAAAGAAAGTCAGATTAGCAAGTTTCTCTTGAAATTTTCTAGCTTTTTTCTTTAATGTCGCTAATTGCTTAGTTTTCTTAATCTCGTTCAGTTCATTTTTAAGTTCATTCAAAAATAAAGGATCAATTACTTTATGAATATTTTCCACAGAAGTATAATGCATCCCTCCTTGGCGTCTAGTTTCAGGGTTCAAAGTAGATTCGAACACAGCCCCGAAAATAGTCGGACTAATTTCAGACCAATCAAACTCATCACTAGCTTTGCTTAATAATAAATCACGTAAGTCATCAGTAAACGGAGGAATCTCTATATCTTCATCAGAAAACATCCCACCATTAACATAAGGAAATTGAGCAAGTTTTGGTTCATCATCCGCTAAATAAGGATCACGATCGTCTTCTATAGTATCTAACACTTTAAAAAGATTAATTAGAGCTTTTCTAGTATGTCTTGCATCAAAGTCTTCAAGATAATCATGAAACATATTCTTTTTACCGAAAATTCCAGCATCCTCAGCGTATAAGCAAAATACGATTCTTACACAAAGCTGATTAATGCTTTTTTGTGAGTGTTCATTATCTGGATCTTTATACTGCTTTAAGAGTTCATCATAAATTTTACCGACCAATTCACCAGCGCTTAAGGAGACTTGTTTTTCTTTTTCCAGATGTTCGTTACTCTTATCAACCAAGAATTCAAGCTGATAGTAATTCTTGTCTAAATCCTTTAGTTCAATTCTAACTGGTTCAAAATTAGGATGCTCCATGTCATACACACGGAACTCAATGAAATTACAAGTAACAATCCAACGAGGACGCTCAGAATAAGGTAAATGATTAGCATACCTTTGTGCCTGTTGATAGGGCGTCGGCACCCCCCCATCTGACTGTTTTATGGGCTTATCTAAATCCTTATTGCTACCCTTCTGCTCAATCATGACATGAGTCTGGTCAATATAACCATCAATAAAACTCTCATGTGATAATTGCACTTTCTTTTCAAACTTAATAAATTGCTCTGGCTCTTCAACTCCTAGAACGTCTCGTAAAAGCTGTAGCCAAAATGATTGACTATCTTGCTTTTCATGTCCTCTGTCTTGCCAATTTTCAATAAATTTTTTAGCGTTTCTTTTTTGCGTTGTTATGTCCATAATTTTTATTACTCATTTCAATTAGCTATTATCAAATTATAACAATTATACATTATTAATCATCTTTCAACTGCACAAAAAAAGCATCGCTTTTCGCGATGCTTTTTCTTGTATATAAACGTAAAATCCAAAGATTAACGCTTTGAG
>CALVOU010000063.1 GCA_944350365.1 uncultured Bacilli bacterium | reverse complement strand
TTTGGTGTTAATAGTTAACAAGACTATACCAAACAAATGTATGCAAATCAAGTAAATTACAAAATTTTCTATTTTTTTATTTTTCTATACAAAGCAAATTCCTAGTATATAAAAAAAGAAAGCCGTGGCATTCACGGTTTTCTAATTCTACGAATGATTTCTTCTTCCGTCATTCCTAACTTTTCTAATTCTTTGAATCTTTCGGTTATTTCTTCTAAAAGTGAATTTTTCTTTTCCTCGATTACATTAGATATGGCTTCTCGGATAAATGTTCCTTTCGTTGAAATCGTCGTAATGACTTGCTTACTTTCTAATAGATCGTAAGCTTTTTTTACTGTATTAGGGTTAATTCCTAACTGTCCAGCTAGTTCTCGAATCGAAGGGATTTGATCTTTTGGCTTCAATATTCCTAACGCTACATAACGTTCGATTTCGCGAACAATTTGTTCATAGATGGGAACTCTTGTTTGATAATCTAAATTAATCAACAACATCAGTTTCTGCCTCTACTTCGCTTGTGTCTTCTAAAATAATCTGATTTTGTTTTAACCACTCTTCGTAATCTTTATCCCCTTTTAAAGATTCTCTTTTTTCTTCTAATAGTGCAAGGAACTCTGAAACTCGATTTGTGGTGAAAGCATTCTCTGCTCCTGTATAGTAATCAAACACAATATAGTCTTTCTCGGTATCAAATTTATCATCACTATACTTTCGAATAAATGACTTAATCTCATCTTGCATGGTATTCACTAGGTACTGGCTATCTTCTAGTAGAAAATTTCCAGAACTGTTCAAATATGGAGTTGTATCTGTGAACTCTTTTTTCTCTAGATTTTCCGCCATTTTTTTATTTTTGGCAGTTATTTCTTCTTCTAAAATTGCTTCCAATTCAGGACTTGCATTACTTGGTAGGTGATACGTATAAACATTTCCTTGATCATAGTAATAGAAGAAAGTAATGGTACTATATTTACTAGCTTCATTTAATTGATGGTTAATCGCATTGTCGAATGCTTCTTGCATTATTTTCTTTATCTTATCATCTGCTTTACGAGGATGTCTTATATTACCAAAACGATAAGCAAATAAATGTTTTTGTTCTAAATCTTTAAATTGAGCATAATCTTTACTATTTTTAATTTTCTCTACCAAATCATTATATATCGCATCAGGAACCACCATGGTGTATTCAATTTCTTTCCCACTATCCATTTTTACTACAATTCCTGTTCTAGAAGAATCACTACCATAATCCGGATATTTTGTTATTGTTTGCTTTACTATCTCATTGATTAATTCTTGATCATTAATTTTAGGGTATTGACTTGCGCTCATCGATAGATCCATATCTTTAAATTCAATATAGTCAATTTTGTCACTTTCTAACAGGAATATTTCTTCATTTTTCACTTCGTCAATTAAGAAAGCAATTACGAATACCACGGCAACGGTACAAACTAAATTTCTAGAAGTACGGAGAAAATTACCGATGTTTTTTCTTGTCACTAAGTCATACAAATAATAATAGCCAATGATGATAATGGCAAATATAAGGATCGCCAACATATCTACGTGTTCACGAAAAGCACGATAAATTAAGAATAATACTGGGGTGATTAATAAGCTTTTAACTAAAACATGTAATTTTTCACTTTTGAATGAAGTTTCATTGTTCTCCATCTTACGATGAAGAAATAAAATATAGCCAATAATAAAACCAACGATGATTCCGATTGCCATTTTTATCAATGAAATTGGGTTATATAAAACCAACTTATGAGGGTAAGTAATTACATTTTTAATCATATTATAAGGGAGAGGATAATTTGTAGGATGAATAATTTGTGTGTTATAGACATCATAACGATGGTTCTCTACATCATGTAAGCAAGCGATATCTCCATAACATTCATAATTTTCTGGTAGGCAGACATCGTCCTTACATTCTATTTGGATTGTGTTATCGGCGTAATAATTAATAGGCGATAATGTATTATCCCCAGTTATATATTCTACAAGATATGGAGCTACAAAAAACAAAATTAATGAAATGATTAAAGCAGTGATACTATTTCCAACGAAAGAAATTCCTACATTGAATAGAATAAAAACAAAAATATAAGTGATGATCCAAACTAGCAAGTAATCTAATATCATCATAAACGGAATGACACTAGAAGTTACTAGTCCTATTAATGCGATGAACAAGGCATTAATCAATAGCATTCCTGCTAATAAAAGAATACCAGTAATCGTATTCGTAATAAAAATTGTCTTTCTAGATATCGGCATTGAGCAGGTAAAGTCGACACTTTTCTTTTTAAATATATAACCAAACAAACAAAGAGATACTACAAGAGGAATAATATATGCCCCAATAATGGTTAAAAAAGATACTGTAGTTAGATCTAAAGGATCTGTACTACTTGTTAATACACTAAATAAATACAAGATATTAAATAATGGAATAATTCCTAAAAAGAAAGCAAGTACTCCTTTGGATTTTTTGATATTTTGAAATGCATACTTTTTATTAAAGTAGTTCTTCAAATGCATAACCTAACGCCTCCATTTCATAGATAAATACTTCCTCTAATGTCAGAGGTAGATAGTCCAAGATAATTGGATTCATCTTTTCTAAAATATCTCTACTTTCTTGTTTTTCGTCTTTAATAATTAACGTCGCAATACTACCTACTTTTTTGAAACTTAATACTTCGAGGTCTTTAAAATCTTCTTTGTCAAAATTCTCTTTAAGAGAAATTTGTACTTTAAACATATTGGTTTTAATCGAATCAATATCACTTTCAAAGAGAATACCCCCATTATAGAGAAGACCTAAGTTATCACAGATATCTTCTAGCTCTCGTAAGTTATGACTGGTCATGATAATTGTTGTTTTATCCTCTTCCATTTGTTTCGCCATTGCCTTTTTAAAGAAATTTCTGATTACTGGGTCGATTCCGTCAAAAGTTTCATCAAAAAACATATATTTACTTCTAGTCGCTAGTGCCAAAATCAATGCACATTGTCTTTTCATTCCTTTTGAGAAACCGCTTAGTTTTTGATTTGTTGCTAGATGGAGATGATTGGCTAATTTTTTTAAGTATTCCATATCGAACTTTTTATACATCGCTTGATAAAATTTTGCCATATCCAGTAATGTATAAGAGGGATAAAAGTATAAATCATCAGGGATAAACACCATATTTTGTTTGATTTTCTCGTTATCGAATGTTTTTTCTTTCCCAATTTTGATACTTCCTTTATCTGGGATTAAAATACCGTTGATTAGCCGTAATAATGTACTCTTTCCACTTCCATTAGCTCCGACCAAACCGTAGATACAGTTTTCCTTGATCGTACAATTTAAGTTTTGAAGTACAGCTTCTTTGTCGTATCTTTTCGATACTCCTTTTATTTCGATCATATGTCATCAAATGATCTATATCGCTAGTTACAAGAGAGCATTGTATTTTTTTCTAACGATGATAAATCAATACCTCCTTATATTTCTCTCTATTCCATTTAATGATTGTACTACTTGTAATAGTACAATTACATTTTCAGAATAGCACACTCTAAAAGAAATAGCAATAGGTTTTTACTTCTTTTCTAATAAAAAGTTACATAAACTGTATTGGTGAGGTTTATGTTTGTCAAAAAAATAGATGCTAGAATTAAAGTTACTTTTTTAATTATTATTTTATTATTTATTTTTATTGTGTTACGTGTGTTTTATATTCAGGTATTTGATTATCAAAAACTATCTAGTTTAGCGAGCGATTTATGGAGTAGAGATTTGCCAATTGAAGCAAACCGTGGCTTAATTCTTGATCGAAATGGCGTAGTATTAGCCGATAATTTGACGACAACATCGCTTGTATTAATTCCTAATCAAATCAAAGATAAGGATGATACTAGTCAAAAATTAGCCGATATTTTAGGTGTGACTAAAGAAGAGATGGATAAACATGTCAAAAAAGAAACCTCAATTGAACGAGTACATCCGGAAGGAAGAAGACTATCTTATGAGATTGCGGATAAGATTAATGAATTGGAACTACCTGGTGTTTATTTGGTCAAGGAATCGAAACGGTATTATCCATATGGAACTACCCTATCTCATGTTCTCGGTTATGTTGGGATTGATAATCAAGGGTTATCCGGATTAGAGTTGGAATATGATGAGTATTTAACTGGTGAAGCTGGTGCGATTAAGTATTTTTCTGATGCGAAAGGAAATAAGTTAAATTTATCTGATGTTTATTTAGAGCCAACGGATGGGATGAATATACAATTAACTATTGACTATAATATTCAAATGTCTCTAGAACGAGAGTTAGATAATGCTGTAAAAGCGTTTAATCCAGATATGGCTCTAGCGATTGTCATGGATCCAAATACCGGAGAAATATTGGGAATGGCTTCTAGACCGAACTATGATCCGAATAGTTATTTAGATTATGATATGGAAACGCTTAGTCGAAATTTACCAATCTGGGCATCGTATGAGCCTGGTTCTACGTTTAAAATTTCAACTTTTGCGGCAGCGTTAGAAGAAAATTTAATCGATATGGAAAACGATCACTTTTATGATTCAGGAAGTGTTATTGTGAGTGGAGCTAGAATTGGTTGCTGGAAAGCAGGTGGTCATGGCGATCAAACTTATTTACAGGTGCTTCAGAATTCTTGTAACCCTGGTTTTGTTAAATTGGGACAGATGTTGGGGAAAGAAAGATTATTCTCTTACCTCGACTTGTTTGGATTTGGCGAAAAGACGGGAATTGATTTGAATGGTGAGGGCGAAGGAATTATCTTTTCTCTCGATCAAGTGGGAGATTTGGAACTTTCAACCACCGCTTTTGGTCAAGGCGTATCCGTTACCCCTATTCACCTTGTTGTCTAATAAATGATACCCTTACTATTACTAGAGGAATAAATAGTAAATACACTAAAAAATACGAT
>CALVOU010000062.1 GCA_944350365.1 uncultured Bacilli bacterium | reverse complement strand
ATTCTTTTTTCATACTTCTCGATAATTTTCTCATTCTTTATCTTTTCTCCATCACTTGTAATCACAACATCTTTTATCCCTAAATCTATTCCTACTATTTTTTTAGGGATAATCTTTGGTACGATATGATTTACTTCTACTAATATACTAACATAGTATTTACCACTTGAATACTCACTAATGGTTGCGTTAATTATTCTTCCAGGTAAAGATTCTAAATTTCTATATCCTCTAATCTTTACTTCTTTTAATTTAGGAAGAGTAATTACTTTTCTTTTTAAATCTACTTTAATATTCTCATATTTTCTTTCTTTATAAGTACTCGTAATATAATTCGTTCGATAACTTCTTTTTGAACTATACTTTCCTTTAAACTTAGGATAATTGTTTTGATGTTTGATAAATCGTTTAAAGCCATCTTCTAAATCAAATAAACTACATCTTAAACTACAAGAATCTACTTCTTTCAAGAATGGATATTCTGAATATAAATTAGGCAAATCTTTAATCATATCAAAACAAGTTAAATGTTCTTTCTTTCTTTTTTCAAGATAATGATTATAAACAAATCTTGTACAGCCAAACGTCTTCTGAATCATGATGATTTGACTATCATTTGGATAAAGACGAAACTGATAACTTTTATACATATTCATGATGTCATTCCCCCTTTGGTGTTAATAGTTAACAAGACTATACCAAACAAATGTATGCAAATCAAGCGAATTACAAAATTTTCTATTTTTTTATTTTATTCTTTTATACCAAGCAAATTCCTAGTATATAAAAAAAAGCTATAACTTAAATTTAATTAAACAATTTTTATCTTATGGATCTGAGTTACTTAGAATTTATCTTTGCTCATTAAATTTTAAACAAAAAATAGTTAAAATCGCTATTCGTATAACTATTTTAACTACTTTAAAATCTTTTCAGGTACTTATATTTTTTCATCAATCAAAGACCAATTAGCACTATTTTTTTAAATTTTTACCATTAACAAAATAGAATAATTTTATTTCTCTTCCTTTATTCTTTCTTCTTTTTGATGATTTATCTCCTTCATAGAAGAATTTGTTTTTTCATTGCTTGATTCCTTTTGCAAAGCTTGCTTTCTAGAAAAATTAAGTCTCCCCTTCTTGTCAATACCTAAACATTTAACAATAATTTCGTCCCCTAAATTAACAGCATCACTCACTTGTTTTACGCGTTTATGATCAAGTTCTGAAATATGTACTAATCCTTCACATCCTGGCCAAACTTGAACAAAGCAACCAAAATCTTCGATTTTAACAACCTTAGCTGGATAAATTTCTCCTTCCTCTACTTCACGGACAATATCTAAAATCATATTACGAGTTGTCTCAATTACTTGTTTATCAGAGTGATAGATCATTACTCTTCCATCATCCTCAAGATCAACCTTAACGGCATTCATATCAGTAACGGATGTAACATGAGAAGCATCACAGATAATTTTGGTAATCATCTCGCCACCCTTACCAATGACGTCTTTAATCTTTTCAGGTTTAATCATAAAAGTTTCCATTTTAGGCGCATATTGACTAACTTCTTTACGAGGCTCTAGAATTTCTTTAGCCATAACATCTAAAATTTCCATTCTAGCTACCTTAGCTTGGGCTAAAGCTTCTTTTAAGATTTCTTTAGTAATTCCTTTGATTTTAATATCCATCTGTAAAGCACAGATTCCCTCTTTAGTACCAGCTACTTTAAAATCCATATCTCCTAAATGGTCTTCCATACCTTGAATATCCGTTAAGATCGTATAATCATCTCCAGCCGTGATCAAGCCCATCGCAATACCTGCAACTGGAGCTTTAATTGGAACACCAGCAGCCATCAAACTCATACATCCGGCACAAATAGTTGCTTGACTACTACTACCATTAGATTCTAATACTTCAGAAACAACTCTGACTGTATAAGGAAATTCTTCTTCACTTGGCATTACTTGAAGTAGTGCTCTCTCCCCTAAAGCACCATGTCCAATTTCTCTTCTACCTGGAGCGCCATAACGCCCTGTTTCACCTACGGAAAAAGCAGGAAAATTATAATGAAGCATAAACCGTTTTTCTGTTTCCATATCCAAGCCATCCAAAATCTGATGTTCTCCCAAGGCTCCTAAAGTAGTAACTGCTAGAGCTTGAGTTTCTCCACGAGTAAACAAAGCCGAACCATGTGTTCTTGGTAATAAATCAATCGCGGTAGATAATGGTCGAATCTGAGTCATACTTCTACCATCCGCACGTGTTTTTTCTTTAACGACAATTTGTCTAAAGATTTCATACTCGATTTCTTCTAACACTAGTTTTACTTTAGTAATTAAAGTAAGTAAATCTTTTTCTTTTAATACCTCTTCATTTTCTGTTGTATATTTAGCAACAATTTCCTCTTTAACTGCATCGATTGCCTCATATTTTTCTTGTTTACCCGGTATACGAAGTGCTTCATTTAAACGTGCTTCCGCTAAAGAGCGAACTTCCTCTTTAAGACTATCTTCAATTTCAAGTGTTTCATAGTCCATCTTCTCAACACCAATTTCAGAGATAATCTCTTCTTGGAAAGCAACTAATTCTTTAATCGCTTCATGACCAAACATTAATGCTTCTAACATTAAATCTTCTGATACTTGTTTAGCACCAGCTTCCACCATATTGATGGCTTCTTTCGTACCAGCTACTGTTAGATCCAAGTCAGAAACTTCCAATTCACTAGGGGTCGGATTAATAATAAATTCTCCATTAACATGTCCCACTTTAACTCCCGCAATAGGTCCTCCAAAAGGAATCTTACTGATCGATGTAGCTAAACTAGAACCAAACATCGCAGTAAGTTCAGGAGAATAATCAGGATCTACCGATAAAACCGTATTGACTACCTGCACTTCGTTTTTAAAATCTTCAGGAAATAACGGTCTCATTGGACGATCGATCATTCTAGCTGCTAACGTAGCATTTTCCGTAGGTCTTCCTTCACGCTTAATAAAACCACCTGGAATCTTTCCTACTGAATATAACTTTTCATTATATAAAACCATCAAAGGAAAAAAATCAGATAACACATTTGCATTTTTGCTAACCACAACTGTAGATAATACAACGGTATCCCCATAGCGTACCCAAACCGCACCATCTGCTTGTTTCGCAACCATTCCGTGTTCTACGACTAATTTTTTTCCACGAAAATCTAATTCAAATACTTTCTTCATCACACATCACCTTCTTAAATACTATAATTTTTTCACTAGTTTTTTTACTGTTTCTTCAAATTCCAAACGTACTCTGTCCGGATCACGAACCTGAAAATCAAGTTCGATGTCTAGTAGTGGAATATCTGGTTTAATTTCCTCTAAATTAGGAATTAGCGCAGGAATCTCATAAGCCAATAAATCGCTATCGACCATATCGATTATCCTCTGATAATGAGGATCGGGAACTTCTAATCCAAAATGATGATGAATACTTTCCATTAACCGTCCTTCCATTTCTAAGTAACCCGGTAAAAGTTTCTTAACTGGAGTTGGTAGATCAGATAAATAGGCTTCTGATGCATCATGTAATAACAAATAAAGTTGTGTCTTTTCATCATAATAAAATTCACGACTTAGACGATACGCATTTAATGAATGCTGAGCTACACTATAAAAAATAACCGTTCCACCAGAATATCTACAAAGCTGAGATAACGGATGAGAGATATCCTCTAAATAAATTTCCTCAACGCTAGGACAATCTAAATGAATCATATGCCCTGACCAAGTTAACATTTCCCCGCGATTTAAACCCATATAAATTCCTCCTCAAAATTAAAAAGGCACTAAAAATAAGTGCCTATTTTCTTAATCCTAATTGTTTAACAATCTCACGATAACGTTGAACATCTTTCTTAGCTAAATAATTCAACATATTTCTTCTTTGTCCAACTTTCTTTAAAAGACCACGACGTGAATGATAATCGTGTGTATGTTCTTTTAAATGTTCAGTTAACACGTTAATTTCTTCTGTAAGAATTGCAATCTGAACTTCAGCAGAACCTGTATCTTTTTCATTTCTTGCATATTTTTTAACAAGTTCTTGCTTTTTTTCTGATGTTAAAGCCATTTTTATTCCTCCTTCATTCTATTTGCCTAAACCAAGCTACGGTCGGAATAACTCCGTATCCCAGAAAAGGTACATGTATAATATACTAGAAAAGTCTAGAAAAAGCAAGTATTTTGTGAAATCTTTCACTATAGAAAGCAATATTAGCTACTTAAATAAGTAACCACCGGACTAGTGAAACCAGTAATAGAATGACATTGTCCATATATATTTTGTGTATTATATTTACAATAACCATAAAGACGATATTCAAAATAAACATAATCCCCTTCTACATCCATAGTAAACAAATTCCAAGTACGATTACCTGTTGAATTAGTAATCGTATCTAACGTATTACCAGCAGCATCTTTCAAGTAAATAACCTGCTGAGTATTAACAATTTGCCCATAAGCTTGATCAGAACGATAATTATAAGTAATAGAAATAGTATTGGCGATACCCATATCACCATCTGGTTTTTTTAATAAATAAATATTATCAGATTTACCATTATAAGTTAAAGTATCTACCTGACCAAAAGGAGTAAAGGCATCGTTCTGATTAATGTTTATACTTATAGGAGTCGAACAAGAGATATTGTAATTTTTTGTATTTCCGCTATAAAGATTATCAACGATGTCTGAAGCAGGGGAAGCTGTACCAGATATTCCTAAAATCGTATTTCCTTCCATTATTTTATCAGCAGTTAAACCAATAACAGAAGCAAGAGAAGAATAGGAAATATATTTTTCAGACACATTTGTAAAATCACCATAATCTGATGATGGATAATACCCATAATCCGTTGCGAAGTATATACGATTATTATAGTGCCATGCCGTATCCCCCTTGACATTACTAGAACCAGGTTGACTAGGCATCGTTCCCGTTACTTTCTTCCCATTTACCCACGCTGTTTTGCCAGTTAAGATTTGAGAAGCTGTTGCTGTTCCTGGAGTTTGACTAGCAAGAGAGGCAGCAGTTACTTTTCCACTTCCATTATGATAACCTACAGGGATCGTGTAACTTCCTCCCGCATTCAATGTCTGACTTACCGCTCCACGGTTCGCCATCGTCCCCGTTACTTTCTTTCCTTTTACCCATGCTGTCTT
>CALVOU010000061.1 GCA_944350365.1 uncultured Bacilli bacterium | reverse complement strand
TAGGATATATGTATGGAACTGCAGGTTCAAGTACATATGAAGAAACCCATGCGAATACGAACGATTCAACAATCAAGGCAGTAATTGATGAATGGTATAGTGAAAATATGACAAGCTATACTGACAAATTAGAAGACACGATATGGTGTAATGATCGAAGTGTAGTACAGGATAGTTCTTATTCGGGAACAGGAATAGGAAAAGAGGTAACAATGTATGGAGCTAGGAATAGATTGTATGTAAATAAGACACCAAGTTTAGTGTGTATAAATGAAAATGATAAATTTACCGTAAGTAGTGAGAATGGAAACGGCGCTTTGACCTATCCAGTAGCGTTACTAACAGCAGATGAGATAGCATATGCGGGTGCAATTCATGGTCGAGACAATAGTAGTTATTATTTATATAATAATGCTTGGTGGTGGTCTTTATCACCTAGTTATTTTAGTGAAACTTATGCCGGCGAGTTTGGCTCGAACTCAGCAGGTAATCTCTACGGCAATTATGTCTATGGTACTAATGGTGTTCGTCCTTCTATTTCATTAAAAAATGGAATTAAAGTACAAAGTGGGACAAACGGGACAAGTAGTAATCCTTATGTTGTGATGTAGAATAACAATATTTATTAATAATGATCAGCAAGTACTAGAGAAATCTAGTATTTTTCTTTTGCTACTATTACTATTCGACAAATTTCTCTTCTTTTTCTTTGTATTCTGTTATCAGGTGAGATGGATGAAAGCGAATTTATTAATTTCAATTTGTTGTGCGTTATTGCTCGGTTATTTATGTGCTAATTTTCTTTTTAGTAATTATCAGAAAACGAGTACTGCTTTTGGTGCTGAAAACAAGGTGTTTTTTTTACAATACGGTGTTTATCAGCAAGAAAGAACAAAAGATGTATTGACTGATCCGTATATTGAGGTTGAACAAGATGGTAATTATTATGTCTATGTAGGGATGACTACAAATTACGATAATGCTAAAAAGATTAAAGACTTTTATGAACAACAAGGTATAGAATTGTATATTAAAGAAGAACAGGTAGATAGTGATGAATTTTTTAATGAGCTCTCGCAATATGATATTTTGTTGGAAAGCACGGATACTGAGGAAGAAATCACCTCTGTTTTAGCAACCATTTTAGCTTCTTATGAAGAATTCGTTTTAAAAAGGTAGGTGAATTTATGCGGTTGAAGGAACTGCCATTAACAGAACGACCTAGAGAACGTTTAATGGAATACGGTGCTTCTAGTTTAGCCAATGATGAGTTAATTTCTATTTTATTGGATACGGGAAAGAAGGGTAAAAATGTAAAAGAGCTTTCTTTAGAAATTTTACGTTATTGTGGAAGTATTACTAATTTACAAAATATAACGAAAGAGCAGTTACTTTCTATCGATGGGATAGGAATTGCCAAAGCGTTAAAATTACTTAGTGCTATCGAACTTGGTAAACGAATTTTCATTAAATTAGAGGAAGAAAAGAAAATACGCATACGCCATTCATCAGATATTTATCACTATGTCAAATATTGGTTTGTAGGTAGTCATCAGGAATGTTTTTACTGTCTTTATTTGAATAATCGAAATGAAGTTATAGAAAGGAAACTATTATTTATGGGAACAATTAATCGTAGCTTAGTTCATCCACGAGAAGTGTTCAAAAATGCTTATTTATGTAGTGCCTCATCTATTATTTGTGTACATAATCACCCTAGTGGTGATGTTCGACCTAGTAGAGAAGATATTCGCTTGACAGAAGCTCTAGTAAAAATAGGTGATTTAAATGCAATTCCAGTTATAGATCATGTCATTGTTGGTGAGGAAAGTTATTATAGTTTTTGTGATGAAAAAATGTTGAGTCGATAATTGAGGTGATGAGCGTGAAAAAATATAGTCGTTATTTTAGCAAGCATCGCTTTATAGTAATTATTTTTTCCTTCATTGTCAGTTTGTTGTTACTTTATTTTTCTTTGTATCGTTCAGTGTTTCAATTTAGTTTTGCTTCAGATTTAGGTGCTTGGGTCATGGGGATTTTTTCTCCTGTTACTCTTGATTATCAAAATATTACGAATCAACAAATTGAAGCATTACAACGGGAAAATCAAGAATTGACAAAATTATTAGAACTAAAAAATACAACGAGTAATTTTGAACCTATTCCGTCGAAAGTATTATATCGAGACCTAGATTACTGGTTTCAGACGTTCACAATAGATAAAGGAGAAAAAGATGGTGTAGAAAAAGATATGGCGGTTGTCGATGAGTATGGCTTAGTTGGAAAAGTGATAGAAACCTCAGCTTATTCCAGCGTGGTTCGTTTAGTAACTGCTAGTCATGAACACAATAAAATTGCGGTTAGTGTATATGTTGGTGAGAATATTTATAATGGAATTTTAGAAGGGTATGATATCGAAGAGGAAACTTTATTGGTTACTAGTATTCGAAGTACTAGTGATATTCAAATAGGAAGTATTGTTTTGACAAACGGTTTGGGTGAAGTATTTCCTAGCGGGATTTATGTCGGAGAAGTAACAGCAATTATTAATGATGACCTAGGAGTAAGTAAAATATTAAAAGTAAAACCAAAATCTTCATTTGAAGATATTCGCTATGTTATGGTATTAGGAAGGAAAAATTATGATTAGTATCGTACTTATTGTTTTTTCTTTTATTATTGACTTTTTTTGCTCTCGTTTTCTTACTCTTTCTTATTATCACGTTTCTTTTTTCTACCCCTGTTTCTTTTTATTAGCTAGCATTTTCTCTTGGTTTTATATAAAAAATAAAAAAAAATATTTTACTTTCATTTTAATTAGTTATTTGATTGGCTGTTTATTGTTTCAAACGGATTTTCTACTGCGATTAATTTCTTTTAGTGTGGTTTATTTTTTTCTTAGTTATTTTTGGGATAAATACCATCTTTCTTTAGTATCATTTTCTATTTTCTTATTTTTATCTTTATTTTTCTATTATTTTACCTATTTTTTATTCCTATTTTTTCTTGCTTATCCAGGAGTTACTTTTCCTTTGTTCCTCGTACAACTCCTTCACATTATTCCGTTTAATTTACTTGTTGGAATTGTTCTTTATTTGCTTTTAGGTATAAAGTATCGCTATCGTTAATATGAATTAATAGGTGAGATCGTTTATGGAGGAATATAAATCAGTAGGAAAATATCTACAAAAAAAGGGAAGTAATCAAGAAATAAATATTAGACGAAAAATCATTCTTTCTTTTTTAAATAAAACATTAATTTCCGGATTATTATTTATATCTACTTTATGTATGATCAAAATGTATCCAGAGACTAAAGACATAATTGAAAAAAAAGTCTACCAAGATAATATTTCTTTTTCAGCGATTAATTCTTTTTATCAGAAATATTTTGGAAATATTTTTCCTATGGATACAATACTAGAGGATAGCACACGAATGGTATTTAACGAACAATTATCTTATCAAGATAAAGAAAAATATTTAGATGGGGTGAAATTAACAGTAGGGGAGGGGTATTTGGTTCCTGTTTTAGAGAGTGGAATTGTTGTTTTTGTCGGAGAAAAAGAAAACTATGGACCTACAATTATTGTTCAGCAGGTGAATGGTATTGATGTGTGGTATGTTGGAGTAGATTCTTCTTCAATTAAGTTATATGATTATGTAGAAAAAGGAGATTTACTTGGTGAAGTATTGAATACGGATATTTGTTTGGTTTATCAAAAAGCAGGGGAGTTTTTAGATTATCAAGAATATTTACCATAAAATTATAATTCATCCTCTTTATTACTTATTGCTTATTCTTTCTTTACTGACTGGGCATTTCCAACAAATCTTACTGTTTACCTTTTTGATTTTTGTACATGAACTTGGTCATTTTTTAACGGCTTTTTGTTTAGGATGGAAAGTTGTTGCGATTCGTATTTATCCCTATGGTGGATGTAGCGAATTTCAACAGGAATTAAATGTTTGTTTATGGCAAGAATGGTTAGTTTTACTGATGGGACCTCTAGCTCAGTTGTTTGTTGTTTTTCTTCTTTCTTTTGTGATGAGTCCCTCAGAATATTCACTTTGTTTACATTATAGTAATTGGTTGTTGTTTTTTAACTTATTACCAATATATCCTTTGGATGGAGGAAAATTATTGTTACTAGTGAATCAACATTTTTTTTCTTTTTATTCTAGTTATCGATTTATTTTTTCTCTTTCTTATTTTCTAGTGTTTACGGCTTTACTTAGTTTTTTCTTTTTTTCTTTTAATTTAATTCTTTTTCTTAGTTTATTTTTATTGATGATTAAATTATGCCAAGAAATTGAACAGTTTCCTGTTTATTATCAAAAGTTTCTTTTCGAACGCTATTTGAATCAATTTTCTTTTCGAAAGAGTAAACAAATATTTTCTCTTTACCAAATGAAACGAGATACTTATCACTATTTTATTAGAAATGGAACAATTATTTCAGAATTCGAATATCTAGATCGTCTTTTTGGCAATTAGATATTTGAATTTTTTTCTTGTTTTTTCTCCAAAATAAATATATAATGTTATTGAATAATACGGAGGATCATATGAAAAGAAATGTTCAAATAAGTGTATCACTTCTTTCTCTTCTTGCGTTGTTAATGATTTCTACTGGTGTTTCTTATTCTTTAGTTGATCAAGATATGGCTTCAACTAATCAAGAGGGGAATGAGTATAGTCAAACAGATACTGGGGAAGTAAAATTTTTATATACAGATTATGATGGTATTGGTAGTACTTTAACACTCACTGACGATCGAATTTTCTCTGATGCGGCGGGAAAGATTCTTCCTGCTACGAACAGTACAAATATCTTTGATTTTAGAATTAAGGCTGAAACAGATGTGCCACTTTCATATCAGATAACGCTAACTAAAGAAGATGGTTCTACTTTAGAGGATAATTTTATCAAGGTTTATTTGACAGAAGTAAATGAAGATACTGAAAAGGAGATTACCTCTTTTTTAAATACAGATGGCAGTGTAAAACGTTTTTCACAGTTAGCTGATTTAAATGCTGGATATACAAATAATGGTAACGTTGAAAAATTACTTTATGAGGGAGAAGCTAATCAGAATTACGAACAAAGTTTTCGCCTTCGTCTTTGGTTATCTGATGATGTACAAGCTTCTATTTTAGCTGATGGAACTATCGAGTATTCTTATCAAGGAAAAACATTTACGGCTAAAGTTAACGTTTATACGATTTTAGAATAAATAAATTCTAAATACGAGGACGTCTTTTAATTCCAAGTAAAAGGGAGTGTAATGAAAAAATGAATAGAAAAACACTAATCGTTAGTTTACTAATCATAGCAGGAACTTTAATTTTAATGGGTGGAAGTTATGCTTATTTTACCGCAATCGCTACGTCAAATGAACAGATAGCGGAAAGTGGAACCCTACAGTTAACTTATGTAACGGGAAAAGATATTACCCTAGA
>CALVOU010000060.1 GCA_944350365.1 uncultured Bacilli bacterium | reverse complement strand
CTAAAAGAGCTACCAAATGGTAGCTGCCAGTTCAAGCCTTATAGGCTTCAGAGAAAAACCACCCTTTTTAAGGGTGGTTTTTTACTCAGTTTCGATTTGACTGTAATATAAATAACAATTATATTTTTTGATTAAAGGTAATTGTCGCTTGGATTTTTAAATTTTCATTATTTTCTTGTGCTTGTTGAGCAACTAATGTATCTTGTGCGTCATCCATTTGTTCATTTTCTCCTTCGTACCATTCAAAAAATACTCTGATAGTGAAAGGTTCAAACGTATAGTTTTCAACGCTTTTATCAATTTCTAAACTATTGTTTATTTGATTATTCTCTAAGTTGACTGTAGTGATTTCATCTCCTTCGACATAGTCATTATCTAAAATAGCGTATTTCGTGATTAAAAGATCTGGCATATTTTCATTTAAAACTTCTAAATCTATCGAATAGTTAAAAGATACACCTACATTTTGTGGATCGATATTAATATCAAAATATCCTTTAGAAGAAGGAGCAATCTTGTCGCTTGTTGTGTTTTGAGATTCTTCAATTATAGGGGTTATGTTGATCGTAGAAGTATTCCCACTAGTAATGTCATCGTTGTTTACAAGAATTTGCCATTTAGCAAATACCAGTTCAACATCTCCGGTTGTACTTGCAACGTATCTTGAATAGGTATTACTCATCAAGCCTAAAGTAAATGCGGTTGAAATCAGTAATAATAAAAATTTTATTTTTCTTTCCATAATTTTATACCCCTTTCTTATAATACAATTATACTTTTCTTTACAATCAGTAATCAATATGAAATGTAAAATATTTTATATGTAACTGTAAATCGTGTAAAGTAGTGTATTTATGTAAATTGATATTCGTTTATATTTTGTTTTTTCTATATAGGGGACATTATGGAAGTTATTAAGAATAAGGGAGCTTTATCTGAATATTTGTTTAATTCTATTAATCGTTAGAAAATAATTGAAATTTCTGATGGATTATGGTAATATGTTACTTGTGATTGCCCCATAGCCAAGCGGTAAGGCGGTAGACTCTGAATCTATTATGCGCTAGTTCGAATCTAGCTGGGGCAGCCAATAGTTATGATCCCTTAGTAATAAGGGTTTTCTTTTTGATAAAATTTCTTGTTTTCTATTAGAAAATGGGATAAAATAAGCTTAGTTAATGAAGGAAAAGGTGAAGAAGATGACAGATAAAGAATTAGCAGAATTGATGTTTCCCGATGTTACTCATGATGTAGAGTATTATGAGAAGTTGTATCCAGAGCGGAATTTACCAGAAGGGGCAATTGTTTCTAGGTTTGCGCCAAGTCCTACGGGGTTTGTGCATATGGGAAGTTTGCGTTCAGCGTTTATTGAACAAAAATTGCCTAAGGATACCAATGGGGTATTTTATTTAAGAATTGAGGATACTGATGGAGCACGTACTGTTGAAAATGGAATTCAAGGCATTATCGATGATTTAAAAAATTTTGATATTCAAATCGATGAAGGAATGATTTCTGAAACAGAAGAAATCGGTGCTTATGGACCCTATATTCAGAGTAAGAGAAGAGAAATTTATCGTACGTATGCGAAATCATTAGTGGAAAGAGGACTTGCTTATCCTTGTTTTTGTACTCATGAAGAATTAGATGAAACAAGAAAGATGCAGGAGTTAAATAAAGAGAGAATTGGTATCTATGGTAGTTATGCAAAATGTCGTTTTCTTTCTAATGAGGAAAGAGCGGAGAGAATTCGTCGTGGCGATAAGTTTATTGTTTGTTTAAAGTCGCCTGGTGATTTCCGTAAGAGGATTAGTTATCAAGACTTAGTAAGAGGAAAGATTGAATTCCCAGAAAATGATATGGATACCGTACTTATTAAGAGTGATGGCTTACCTTTATATCATTTTGCGCATGTAATCGATGATCATTTGATGCATACGACTCATGTTATTCGTGGTGAAGAATGGATTTCTTCCGTTCCTGTTCATCTTCAATTATTTCAAGTATTAGGGTTTAAGCCTCCTAAATATGCTCATTTGGGTGTGGTGATGAAAGTTGATGAAAATGGAACTAGAAGAAAACTTTCTAAAAGAAAGGATCCAGAAGCTGCAGTTAGCTATTATCATGAACAAGGAATTCCGGTTCCTGCTGTTAAACTTTATTTAATGACGACAGCAAACTCTAATTTTGAAGCATGGTGGGATCAAAATCCAACGCTTGGCATCGATGATTTCCGTTTTGATTTTAAAAAGATGAGTGTCAGTGGAACCTTATTCGATTTAGAAAAGCTACTTAATATTTCTAGAAATTATATTAGTCGCCTAACTGCAGAAGAAGTTTATCAAGGATGTTTAACTTGGGCTAAAGAGTTCGATCATGAATTTGCGGAAATATTGGAGAAATATCCTGAGTATTCAAAAGCTATCTTTAACATTGAGCGTGAACAAAAGAAACCTCGTAAGGATTATGAATCTTTCTCTAAGGTAAAATCTCAAGTATGGTATATGTATGATGAGTATTTTACTGGCGACTTAACCTATGATTTTGGTAAAATCCAAGACCAAGCTGAAATTGCGAAGATTTTATCTACTTATCTTGATAAATACTTTGATGAACATGATGATAAGGATACATGGTTTGAAAAGATTAAACAGTTATCTACTGAACTTGGTTATACAACTGATATGAAAGCTTATCGTCAAAATCCTGATTTATATCCTGGAAGTGTTGCGGATGTTTCAACAGTAATTCGTGTTGCCGCAACGACAAGTAGTATGACACCTGACTTGTATGTTCTTTTATCTTTACTTGGAAAAGAGCGGATAAAAGCTAGGTTTCAAAAATTTATGTAACAGTATGAGAATAAGTCATACTGTTTTTTCTTTCAAAAACTTCAAATGTGCGTTATAATGAAAATATCAAGAGGAGGGTATTATGGAGTTAAATAAAGAAAATATCCAAAAGATTGTGGGTATTATTGCTTTTGGCGTTGGCTTTTATTGGTTATTGAATAATCTTGATGGGGTAGGAAGTTTTATTCATCGCTTTTTTCGGTTATTGTTCCCTTTTATTTTGGGTGGTGTTATTGCTTTTATTTTAAATATACCAATGACAAAAATCGAGAAATTTATTAAAAAGAAATTGAAAAGTAGAAAGATTCATTTACCTGTTCGAACAATTTCTATTACGTTGGCGTTATTGATCTTTTTTGCGGTAATTGTTGCGATTTCTTTTTTATTAATTCCTGAATTGATTGAAAACATTCAATTACTGATTTCTAATATTCCCCAAGTGGTTAGTGATGTTCAGGACTGGGCTTTAAAACTTGCGGATGATTATCCGGACATTCAGAAGCAGATAGAAACGGCTTTTGAATCTAATGGAACGAATTTTAATGATATCGTGGTTACAGTTTTAAATCATATTATTAATGGTTCGTTAAATTTTGTCAGTAGTTTAGTGTCTGGATTATTTACTGTATTTACTGCGGTAGTATTTGCGATATATATGCTTAATCAAAAAGAGCAATTAGTGGTTGGTAGTAAAAAATTAATGTATGCATATGTGAAGAAACAGCATGCGGATAAAGTAATTGACATGGCACGTTTAGCGAATCAAACTTTTTCAAAGTTTATTTCTGGTCAATGTGTAGAAGCTGTTTTACTAGGCTGTATCTTCTTTGCAGTACTCAATTTACTTGGTTTCCCTTATGCCTTAATTATTTCTGTTTTAATCTCAATAACAGCGCTTATTCCTATGTTTGGGGCAATGATCGCCATGGTAATTGGTGCCGTTTTAATCGCAGTTACTAGTCCAATCAAAGCAATTTTGTTTATTATTATCTTCCAGATTATTCAACAAATTGAAAATAATTTTATTTATCCAAAAGTAGTTGGTAAATCGGTTGGATTATCGAGTATGTGGACTTTATTAGCTGTGATTTTGGGTGGTAGTTTAATGGGAATTGTTGGTATGATTATTGGTCTTCCACTAGCCTCTATCATTTATGCTATTATCAAGAATGAAACAAATGAGCGCTTAGCCGAGAAAAATATTCGTGTATAAAAAATACAGGTAGTGAATAAATTTCACTCCTGTATTTATTTTTCTTTTAAGACTTCTGTATATACTTGTTTTAATTTTTTTCCGACATCTTTGATGTCTTTTTCTTTGGCTAAAGGGAAGGCCTTGTCTACTAATGATGGTAATTTTCCGGTTAGTATTTTTTTAATTTTATCTTCGAATTCGTCTAAATCTTTTGCTTTGTACATATTGATGCCATCTTGAAACCAATCTTCAAAGATAGGAATATCACGAATTAGTGCATTTGTTTTACAAGCACATGCTTCAATAATCGGGATTCCTTCTGTTTCCTCTAGAGTAGGGAATAAGTAAAGGTCACATCCGTTTAATGCTTCTCTAATTGTTTCTCTTTCTACGTAACCTGCCCAAGTTAAGTTATCTAGCTTTGTATGGACTGCTTTTTTTACTGGTGCGGTTGCGGCTGCTAAGGGGCTATATCCAAACCAGATGAATTTATATTCCGGTAAGCGTTTGGCAAGCTCTACAAAATCGACAATTCCTTTTCTTTCAATATATAGTCCGATTCCTACAATTACTTTATCTTCTTTTGTGTAATGGTATTTTTTTCGGAAATTTTCTCCAAACTTTTTATCTTTTTTAAAGAAAGTAAGATCAATCCCATTAGAGATGGCTACTATTTTTTTGTCTTCTAGTCCTTTGTAGTTTTGTAGTAATTTTTTAGAGTAAGTAGTGGGAGTAACAATGATATCTCCTAAAGAATAGCATTTAATTAACCACCATTTAATTAGCTTAGAAGTCTGTTTCGCAAGAATAAAACCGTTTTTATAATCTTCTTCAGTAGAATGGGCATGGTAGACAATCTTTTTTCTCTTTTTCTTGGCTTTTTTGGCAAAAAAATAAGATTTTATAAACCAAGTATTGATGTGTAGAATGTCATAATCTTCTTTTGGATTTAAAGTATAAGGAATGTTTTCGTCTTTTAGGGCAGTCATTTGATGTTTGATAGCTTTTCCTAATCCACTTTTCCCAATTGTTTTTAGTCCTTCGGCATATAATAATACTTTCATAGTTACCTCTTTTCTATTTGTGTGTTTTTGTTGAGTAATTGAATTCTTCAGATATATGTTTTTTTAAGTAAGAATTTAATAATTGTATAACATCTTTGGGGTTTAGATTCGCAGTTCGAAAATCATCAAAGTAATTCATTTTGTCATTATAAGCAAGTAGAAAAAGGTGCTTAGTGCTTATTAATTCTGACTCGTAAGAATTGATGATTTTTTGTTGGATTTCTGTTGTTTTTCTTGGTAGATATATGAGTAGGGCAGAATTGTTTTCAAAGGAACGAAGTTTTGTGTTTTCGATAATGATATTATAATTATCTGCAAGTTCTTGTAAAAAAAATAATCTTGAACGTTCATCATATAAAGAAAAAGTTAATCCAAATGAATGAATTCGTAAGTAATCATCTTGTTTAGAAAAGTCATGTAAGTATTGAAAATGATTATTGTAGATGTCATTACGTTTGATAAATCTTGTTTCGCCATTTGGACTAATGACTAAGTATATGTAAGTGTTTAACATGATATTCTCCTTTTCTTTAATTATAACATGATTAAAGAAATTATGAAAAAAATATTGATTTTCTAAAATTTCATTTTTTAATTGGTTCTGTTATACTTTGTGACTGATAGACAATATTATTATGACTTTATATAGTTATATAAACTATCCGTTTTAAATTATCCTTATATTTTATTGATATATATTGTTTTATTTTTTTATCAGTCATTTTGTTTAACACAATTTTTTAATTAAAAAACTTAATCTCAATTTGGTGATCTGTACGGGATACCCGTTATATACACAAAAAAATATCGGTATTTCCGAT
>CALVOU010000059.1 GCA_944350365.1 uncultured Bacilli bacterium | reverse complement strand
ATAATCATAGTATCTTCGATTTTAATGAGATCTATTCAGACTACGGTTTTATCCCTTAAAAACTACAACATAGCGTTATTATTTACTTTTTTTACCCGAGGTTTACGTAAGGCCAAAATCATAGTAGTAAGTGCTAATACGGAAGAAAGAACAGCTAATCCAATAATTACTTTATGATCAGTATCTTGAATGTCTTGATATTCTTTGGTCATACTTTCTACAATATCCTTATTATATCGTTGTAATGTTTTTTCTTTAGTGTCATAAGAATACCATCCTTCATTACCATTTTCTAGAATTGTTCCATATAGTAATAGAAAATCACTCTTATCTTTTTGATAAGCAGTATATTCGATATCATCGATTTTTTTGGTAACTTTTTGATAGCCTTCTGGAATTCCTTTTGCTTCTTTTTGAATTAAATGAAATTCTGTACCTACTAATGTTAGATATTTTTGATAGCTATTTTTATCTTGATCATAAATATAAAGTTCTATTTTTCCATTTTCGTCCCTTAAACCAACAAGAGTTGTCTTTGTTGCTTCGTTATAAAAAGCAGGTATTTCCATTTCATTAATTTTAATCTTCGTTTCTTCAAACAAATCAGGTTTAGTTAATGAACTTGCTTTTTTAACAACGGTTAGTTTTTTATCCTCTACTGTAGTAGTTATCGGATTACTATCTTTTACTACTGCATTAATCACATATACCTTTTCTTTTCCTGTTTCTGAAGTCACTTTAATTTCAATTCGATTGTCTCCTTCAGAAACTGCGATTTCTCCTCCCCCTGATATACTTGCATAGGAATCTGCTTTTTCGGCATTGACCATAATTTTTTCTACACTTGCTTCTAATTCTACAGTGTATTCTAAGGTATCCGCATTAAATTCTGGGGATAAAGTATACCCTTCTACACTTAATGATTTTAGATTGTTGTTGGTTGATTTTTCTCGAGGTTTCACGACCGTGACTTTTTTACTACCACTAACGGTCTTATTTACCCCATCTGAACTTGTTATATCTCCACTGAAATTGAATGTAATTGTTCCTAATTTATTGGCTTTACAGGTCAAATAAAATTTCTTGGTAGTATTTTGTCCATTTCCCGAATCTCCTACTTCTTTAGTACTACAACCATTTGTAGCACCCGATCCAGTTATATTGATATTCCATGCTGCCATATCTTTTAATGTGACTGTTGCCGTTATATTATTCCCATTTACGACAGTGTTGCTTGCGGATATACTAGCACTACCTGCAGCATAAACTTTAGTAGTACTCAAAAACATTATAATTAAAATTATCCCTATTTTATACTTTTTCATCTTATACTCCTATCCTTGCGAAATGTCAGTTTGTCCTAATAGATATTGTCTTATTTTTAATAAATTTGCTGAATTGATCGTGTCATAGCCTACATGCGCAGCTTTTTCATATACACCATTTAATGATATTCCTAGTAGATGTTGCCTCATTCTTAATAAATCAGCGGAATTTATTTTACCATCTCCCGTTATATCTCCATAGATTAAAACCGTCAACACTTCGGTTGTCCCTGAAGTAATATGTACTTGATATCCAGTTCCTACTTGTCCACTTTCCACGGCATTGCCATTTGGATCAGTAATTGTGACTACTCCACCAGTATTCGTTAAATTACTTTTTAAAGTTTCTACACTTGTTCCCGGTTGTATCTTTGAAATAGTTCCATTTTCATAAGCATAGCTGGCTTCTTGAACGATGGAAGAAATTGGTTTTGGCTGTGGCTCTGTAGGAGTAGTTGGCTCATCGGGAGTTTCAGGTGGAACTTCTGGATCAGTTGGGGTTGAAGGAGTATTATTTCCACTGTTTACTTTATAGAAATAACTAGCTGGTACATATACATGCATCGTATCCCATGGATAAGTTACTCTTGGGTTACTTTTAGAGTCGCCAATATACTCTAAGTCACCATCTAAAGTTGGATCACTCATAATCTTATACCAAGTTGTATTTCCGTTTACAGCAGGTCCCGTTACTTCTTCTAAAATAACAACTGGAGTACCCGCTACTTTATATTGATAGAAACTACTAGAGACATTTAATCCACCTGGTGTTTTTTTAGGATAAACTGTATTGTTGTAGCTATTGTTTAATACCGCTATTGTATATGCTTCATAATCTTGGAAACCATAATATTTATCTAAATCATAATAATACTGAGCAGCTTTTTCACCCCAATAAGGGTCAGATGCATATTTAATATTTAGCCCTACTCCCTTATTTCCAAGATTAGCTCCTCTAAAACGATAATCACCCGGTTGAACATATCCATAATCTAGCCATACATAAGCAAATTCACTGATACAGTCAGCAACTGATGCGAAATAGTCTGCTGATTGACCTGGAGTTTTGTCAACTGCATTTAAACCAAATAGATTATTTTTGGTTTGCGCAATATTACTATTTCCATATCCCGACTCATTAATCCCAATCGCCAACATGATAATGGCATTAATTCCGTAATTGTTTTGATTTTCGATAAAGTAATCTCCCGTATTTTTTAACTTCGAATTAGGATTACTCGTTCTTGCATCGATAAACTGGTTAATGTTAGCTGCATTGTAGTTGGTTTTGGTACGGAATGAAAGATATTGATAATAATTATAAAATGGGTTATCTCTATTTACCGCATTTTGATAAGTATTTTGTTTATAATCATTAATCATTTGCTTTAAATCAGTATAAAAATAATTCCCATCATAGCTATAGTAAGTTCCTTCATTCAGCATAGAAGGTTTTCGCCCAATAACTAGTTGATATTCTCCTTTTGTATTATAAACATTAAGTGGTAAATGGTGAATTAAATCAGTGCTAGTTACTTGATAATAGCCAGGACTCTTTACCCAAGATAATGGTACAATGTCATATAGAGGATAACTCATTGTAGATTCGTTTTCATATTTTTTTATCCAACCAACAGTACCTGATACTTTAATCTTAATTCTACCCGTTCCTGGATCTAGTTCTAGAAATACCGCATCATCACTATTCCCTCCCCTAATATAAGTGATTTCAGTACTTAAATTTTTATCAGAATAAACACTTGTATATCCAGTTGCCGTTAATTGATCATAATCGATCAATGCATATTTCGCATCGATAATTTTTCGATTACCAAGAATAACTAAGTTATCATTCGCTGTAGAATCCATTACCTGCTTTGCCTCTTCATAAGTATTATAACAAGCTACTTTATTTAGTGAACCATCTGGTTCCGCACTTGCTAATTCATAACTTGCACAATCTGTTGGACGTGCCGCTACTTCCGCTGCCGTTAACGCTTCTACACTAGTCGTAAGAAAGCAGAAAGCAGTTAAACCCATGATGAATAAAAAATAAATTTTTTTCATATTCTTCCTCCTTATCCTAGTTCTACATATACATTATACCAAACAAACATAAGAACATCTATATCTCGATCTTTTATTTCTTTTTCTTTACAATTTTCCCTTCTAAAAACTGTCAAATTTAGTAATTATCCTTATTATTTTTGTATAAATTCTATTAATTGGTTATAATGTTAATAGGGATGTGTAAAGATGGAAAAGACTAAAGTTACGCAAAAAACAATGAAAAATAAAAAATTAAAGAAAAAAAGAACATTTCGTCTACATGTACTTTTTATTTTTGTTGGAATTATTACTAATTTTTATTTAATTTATCGGATTAGTCAGTTAGGTCCTATCGAACCAATCTTGAGAACTGTTTTAATTGGTTTATTACTAATTATTGATTTTTATTTTTTCTATAAAAAAAGAAAATTAAAACAGGGCCCAGCTATTTTTTTTATGATTTTATTTACGATATTTAATGTAGTAGGTGCTAGTTTTATCGGTCGTGTTTATGATAGCATCGATTCCATCAATAAAAGTAAAATTGCCTACTCTTCTAGTTTGATTGTGATGAATGATAGTAAAGTACAATCTATTGATGATGTCACTAATCTAAAAATAGGAATTACTAATGATACCCTTTCAATCGATAATTATGTGATTGCGCAAGAAATGATTGAAGATAATAATCTTGATCATGATAATGAAATTATTCCTTACCAAGATATTTCAGAAATGCTTACTGACTTGTACGAAGGAGAAATTGATTCTTTATTTATTTCTAGTAATTATCCAGTAATGTTTCAACAGACAGCTGGCTTTGAAAATATTCAGAATGATGTACGAGAAATTATTCATAAAGATAAAACGATTAAGAAAGAAGAATATGCATCTACCGCAGATTCTGCTTCTGTTACTAAACCATTTACTGTATTGTTAATGGGTGTGGATTCTGAAAAAGATAACTTACAACGTAATGCCTATGCGAATGGGGATTCTTTAATCTTAGTTACGTTTAATCCACATACATTAAGTGCTACTATGATGTCTATTCCTAGAGATAGTTACTTGCCAATTAGTTGTCGGGATAATCAAAAAAATAAATTAACTCATGCTGGATGGTATGGAACAGATTGTATGATCGAAACGATTGAAAATACTTTTGATGTCGACATTCAATATTATGTCAAAGTTAATTTTAAAGGTGTAGTGAATTTAGTCAATGCTTTAGGTGGAATTGAAGTAGAAGTTCCTAAACGATTATGTACAGATAACTCTGACCGAAATGGAAAAATCTGTATTGATAAAGGTTATCAGACATTAAATGGTGAACAGGCTTTAGTTTTAGCTAGAAATCGCTACGATTTGGCTCAAGGAGATATCGATCGTGGCTATAATCAACAGTTGATTATTAAAGCAATGATTCAAAAAATGACTACGGTTCGTGATGTTAATCAACTATTATCCATTTTAGATACCGTTTCTAAAAACTTAGATACCAATTTAACTACTGATGAGATTCTATCGTTTTATAATGTTTTTAAAGAGATTATTACAACGACCAATTATCAAGGAGGAGATGTCTTCTTTATCAATCAACTTCGTTTGGCAGGAACTGGAAAAATGATTTATTATCCAAGTTTAAAACAAGATTTATGGAATTATATTTTAGATGAAGATAGTATCGAAGAAGTAAGTAAAGAAATGAAAATTAATCTTGAAAAGGAAGAGCCTGTTCTGATTAAAGACTTTCAATTTAGTCCTAGTTAAGCACATATATTTGTATGTGTTTTTTCTTTTTTTATTTATGGTGTTGATATAGGTAAAGATATACAATATCGAATTATTGAGATTACTGTTTAAGTGATGGAAAAAGTTAACTATTTAGCCTGTTAATTCTTAAATAGAATGGTATAATGGTATAGACGATAATACTTGTCGGAGGAGTATATGAAGAAATTCTATCGTACTAAGGAAGAAATGGTACAAGACTTACAAGAAGAAAGAAAAGAAGCTGAACAAAATTATGTAGCTACCTTTGAAAAAGCAAAAGAATCACGTAAAAAACTGATGATAAAAGTAATTTCTATTATTGCTATTGTTGTTATTTTTATTAAAGTATGTTTTGGTACTATTCATATTATGAGTCCTTTCATTTACAAACAGAATCGACTTTATCAAGCTTATATTAATGATGAGTTAATTAATGTAGAAGTTTTTGACCACTATCATCTTCCGATTGTTCCACATCTTGTATCTTTTGATGCAATTAATGCGCAGTCCTATGATTATGATGGAGGACATTTACAATATGAAGTAAAAGAGGATGACGATAAAATACTTTTAAGTTTTGTTTCCTATAAATGTATGGCTGATGATTACCAAGTTCAATTGAGTTGTAACGCTGCTAAAAAGAGTTTGCGGAAAGTAGAAGCTACAGATGTTAAGTACACTCATCTATATATTAGAAGAAATGATAGAAATTTCACTGTTGTCTATGACGGGCCAATGATTCAGGATATCACCAAATATGTTCAAAAAGAAGGCAGTTACCATATTCGAGTAACCGCAGAATACAAACATGT
>CALVOU010000058.1 GCA_944350365.1 uncultured Bacilli bacterium | reverse complement strand
TGATGTTTGATAAATCGTTTAAATGCGTCCTCTAAATCAAATAAACTACATCTTAAACTACAAGAATCTACTTCTTTCAAGAATGGATATTCTGAATATAAATTAGGCAAATTTCTAATCATATCAAAACAAGTTAAATGTTCTTTCTTTCTTTTTTCAAGATAATGATTATAAACAAATCTTGTACAACCAAACGTTTTTTGAATCATAATGATTTGACTATCATTTGGATAAAGACGAAACTGATAACTTTTATACATATTCATTATATCATTCCTCCTTTGATGTTCATCGTTAACAAGACTATATAAAACAAATGTATGTAAATCAAGTGAATTACAAAATTTTCTATTTTTTTATTTTTCTATACAAATCAAATTCCTAGTATATAAAAAAAATAAATCAGTAACGGATATGTTGTATTTGATCATTCCTAGTATTCTAATCATGATCATGTTGATAAGTGGTATTTTGATGTTAGTTTTCGGAATTAAAAATTTTTCAAAAAAATACCCAAGTAATGATATATCCCCTCGTTTCTTGGATAGAGAAGCGTGGGGGTATATCAATAGAAACTACTTCTTATTTTTATAATGAGTTTCACTATCGCTAATGATGCTTATTAAAAATGTAGCATTACCTTTCTCTTTAAATTTCTAACAAGTAAAACCAACAGACTTCCCAATAAAGCCAAAAGTGTAAAAAGAGAAACTTTTCTAGCTATTCTCATTCCTAAAGTACCAGGATAAGTTAAAGAATAAGTATCCGATGAAAGAATATCCACCTCTAAAAAACCATTTTTACTTTCTCTTAATGGATACTGATTTCCTTTACTATCTTCTACTACATATCCTTTATAATAGATTCTTGGCAATTCCAAAGTTACTTTATTCTTAGTTTCTATTTGCCAAGTTAAATCAGGTACTTGATTCTTTATTATTTTGACTTCTATATCAGCTGATGAATAGATTTCTTGATCACGTTTATTCTCAACTAAATATTTTTTGGCTTGAACAGGCAAATATTCACGTTGCCATCCCATTCCTTTATTCCATTTAATATTATCCATATCAATCACTACATCACTCGAAAAATGAATTGCCGGAATCGTGGAAAGTAAAAGAAGAAAAGTTAATCCACCCAAAAGCCAAACCGACCGTACTTTTCTTAGACAAAAAGGTGCAAGCATACTGATCACTAATCCACTAAATGTAAGTAATCGCCAAGGAAATTGAATAGTTTTCAAAAAATCTGGAGCATACTTCCAAGGAATTATTTTTAAAGAGAGAATAATTGCCAAAGCACCTACTACAACAAGGCCCTTTTGATAAGGAAAGTCTTTTATCCCCTTTTTAAATGTAAAAATCAGTAACAAAATAACAATTGGATAAAAATAATACTCTACATCATGAACATCCATACCTTGAAAAATATTAAAATAATCGAGTGGATATAGACCAGACTTGGCGATTCGCTTCGCCATCTCACTAGCAGAAAATACCACATAACTACCAGAAGTACGCAAGATAAGAAGTCGAACCCAAAAGAAAGAAGTTAACAGTAATACTAGAAAAGTCGCAACACAAAAAGGGATCATAAACGTTTTCTTAAAAACTTGACGACGGTAAACAAATAAAAAAATTGCTAAAAACAAAGTAAAATAAATCATCAAAGTCAAGTGAGAAAGAATTCCTCCAGTATACCCCAAGATAAACAACGAATAAAAATGTTTTTTATCCTGTTGAAGCAGTGCATAAACTCCGGATAAAATCATCGACAAAAAAACAAATACCGCACATTCCGCTAAAGCATCTCGAATATAGATATCCGAAAGATGATATGGAAAAGACATATAAATTAAACTAGCAAAAAAGGCAACCTTCTTATTTTTCGTAAAACGATAACTGGCTTCATACATAGTAAGTCCAGACAACGCTAAAAAAAGAAAATGAACCACTTTTAAACTAAGTAACACATCCCCCTGAAAAAGATAAGCAGACAAATAAGCTGTTAACGTATGCGCAAATGGGGGATAAAACATTTGACTACCATACCCTAATCCATCCGCAATATGATCTAAAATTGGACTGGGTACTATTTTTCCCGCTTGAAGTTGTTCCTCTATTGCCATTATATTCGTAATATGATAAACACTATCATGTCCGGCATGATACGCATTCATAAACATCGGTAACATCAAAACAACAGCAATTAAAATAATGATGAATATGTTCAATAAATGAGGATGCTTCTTCATGGATATTTCCTTTCGTATCAGATACAATTATTATAATGAAAAAAAGATAGATTTCTTTATTCTCATTCTATCTTTTTTACTTTTGATCAAATTAGACAAACTTATACACGAATTTTGTCGACAAATTACTCAGCATTGATCATTGGGGCCACTAAATCTTGAGAATTTCTCTTTTCCATTTCTGATTCTATAGCATCCTTAATCCGTAAACCAATTACATCAGAAAAACCATTAAACGTTTCTTCACCAACAATAATATAAGGTACTCCGGATAAAGTATCTCCAAATTCTTTTGCTACTTTCTGCATATTGGCTTGGTTTTCTTCACTGTTCCATACTTCATATTCGATTAAATTAATTTTATCATCTAATTCTTCATCTAACTCTTCTAAATAAGTTCTAGCCCTTTTACACACCGGACAAGTTTCTCCTGAAAATAAATAGACATTTACTTCATGATAACGATTCTTATTCATAAAAAGAATAAAAACTAAACTAGCTAGTAACACAACCACGATAATCGCAGTAATGATAATAATTTTCTTTTTTCTATCCATCTTTATTTTTTTCATTGATTACTCCCTCTTTTCCTTCTACTTCAACTTTTTTATCTTCTGTTCTTTATTTTCTATTTCTTCTTGCCATAATTTTAATGCTTCGATATCACTACCGACAAACATTTGTAAAATACAATCACTATCTAAAACTGGATCATGACCGATAACCATATACCTACTAGAAGCATCTTTCTCTATATGTTCAAGAATCAAATCAGGAACATCCACTAATTCTTTTTTTGTTCCAATAAGATCTAATCCCCTTTGAGAGCGCTTATAAATTCGATAAATCATACTCATCACAGTTTAGTTTATGCATCTAATTTGAAAAGTTGTTCTAATGTCCTCTCATGTAACCCATCAGAAGTTAAAGCATAGTAGCGATCAACTACTTCCGCAAGAAATTTTCGATCATGAGAAATACTGATAATTACTCCTGGATACTTCTTAAGTGCCTGACGAATAACTGGATTAGAAAGTGGACTCAAATTTCTAGTTACTTCATCCAACAACAATACATTAGCCTGACTAAGATACAGCTTTACCAATAAAATTTTCGCTTTGGTACCACCACTAAGAAGGCGAATTGGCATTTCCATCTCCCAAGGAGCAACTTTCAAATTACCTAATTGTGTTCTAATTAAAGTCAATTCATCCTTTTCCCCACTCGTCGCTAAAAAAGCTAATGGTGTTTGTTCTTCATCCAATTGTTCATCATAATTTTGAGCAAAATACCCTACGACTAAATCTGTACGCATCATCAACTGCTTCGCAATTTCCTTTAATAAGGTCGTCTTTCCACTACCGTTTTCGCCCACAATCGCAATATGTTCTCCACCGATCACTGTAAGCGTAATCGATGAAGATAAGTGCTTATCACCAATTTTCAAAGGAAAATCCTTAAGATCAAGAATTTTTTTCTGTCTAGGTACTTGTACTTGTGGAAAAGAAAGACGAATACTTTCTTCCACATCAGGATATTCTGTTAGACTAATCGCTTCTAGCTTTCTTGCCTGTGCCTTCAAATTATGCATTTTCTTTTTTAATAATCGCCCACCATGAGGATCACGTCTAGAAATTGTTTCCTGACGATACTCAACTTTTTTAGTAATTTGATCTAATTTCTTTTGTTTTTTCTCATATTCCTTTTCTTCAAAACTAGCTTGTTGTTCTTGCTTAACAAGACTACGTAATCTTAAATCAACATACTGTCGATAACCGACTCTCAAAAAAGTATGACGACTACATGTCTTCTTGCGCACCTGTTCTAAATGAAGAATTCCTGTTGCGGTATTTTCCAACAACACCTCATCATGCGAAATATAAAGAATCGGTAAATCCACTTGTTGAATAAATTTTTCTAACCAAAGAATCGTCATAAGATCTAAATTATTACTTGGCTCATCTAAAAATAAAATATCATATTTATCCAGTAACAACTTTAATAATTGAATTTTTATCTGTTCTCCACCAGATATAACAAACATAGGCTTGTCTAAAATCTCATCTTCTAGTTTTAATTCTCGCAAATATCGGTAAAAGTCATTGACCTTTTCATAATATCCTTCTTGGTTTTCAAACAGAAACGTAAAAACCGTCTTATCTTTTTCGGCATCATCCAAAAATTGTGGCAAATAACCGATTCGTTTTCCTTTTGTTTCTACTGTCCCTGTCATCGTAGCATAATCGCAAAGGCCTAATAAACACTTTAATAAAGTAGATTTCCCATCTCCTTCTTCTCCAATAATCGCTATTTTTTCCTTTTTATTTAATACAAAGCTCAAGTCATCAATCAATGTTCTCGTGCCTATCGTAATCGTAATATGACTTGCTTCTAACATTCATTCCTCTCCTTTCTGTCTTTATTTTTTAGATAATAATATTCTCATGCTCCCACCTCCAAAGTTTAAGCCTACATATTCTTATTATATAACAAGTTTAGTTCGTTTTGACAAAAAAGTTTAAAGCTAATAATCAAAAATAAAAAGATGCTTAAATTTTGCCTAGCACCTTTCTTATTAATCATGAACCTCTCTTACTTTCACTTAACAAATTAATTATATTATCTATATTGTTTTCATTTATACTTACATAATTAGAATTATTAACTACAAATTTTATAGAATCTAATATTTTTTCTCTAGTAATCATACTACACCTCTATTTTAATTTATTATCTCTAACAAATTGTAGAGTTTTAGTAAATACTGGTTCATCGGTATATATTCCTTTATCCAACTCATACCATATATCAAATAACGTTGTAGCTCCATCTCGTATCATTTGTTGAACTCTACTGCTATTAAATACAACATTGCCTTCATATTCATCTAACAAACATAAGTACCCCATATCTTGATATACTTTAGCTTGAATATCTGCTTCCAACTTATCACAATAACGTGCAAATTTTGAATCAAATGTATCTTGTTCATCAAAACTAAAAAGCATATTTAATAATAAATCTTTGTCTTTTAAATTACCTAACACTTCTACCATTGCTTTATGTTCTATCTTCTTTTTTTCATCAGGAGTAACACCATCAAAAGGAGTTATATCACCAATTCTAATTTCCCCTATTTCATGAATACATAAAGCTGTAATTACTTTATCAATATCAACTTTAAAATCAAATTCTGAATCAAGGGCAATTGCTAAAGCTATAGTTCCTACAATATGCTCTGAAATTCTTTCAATTCTATTTATCGATACATTCCAATGCGTTGAATTCCAACCACTACGTTCTTTCTTTTTTAAAATACGATTGTTATAATAAAACTTAAAAATTTCATAATTTTTTACTTCATCATTTCCTAATCGATCTATTATTCCATAGTTTTTGGCTACTGTATATAATTCATCACAATTTTTGACATCAATTTCTTCTTCAAACAAAAAATTTTCAAAAAAATATTCTAACGCCAATTCTGACATTGTACTTTCCAATGCAAAGTTAGATGATTCCATAGAACTTTTATTTATATTAGTAATAAATGTTGTACCTTTAGACATTTTATCTATACATTCCTTTGTTTCATTTGGATAGTAAAAATTCAATATCCTAAACAAAATTGCTTTTATTGTTTCTCCAATATTTTCTGTTTTATGATATTCAGAGTTCATAGCTACTGCTAAAATCATAGCACCGTATATTTGATCCGCTAAACTTTGCTTATTATCTTTAGTTACATATTTTAAATTATTTGCTAACATATAAAACTCAATAGCATTTTTAAGTTTGTTTTTTTCATTATCAGCCATACTTCCACCTCACTGTATTGACTATTATACACTAGAAATTAAAAAAAACATATGGCTTGATTAAATATTTATTTTAAATAACTACCTAAGTAGCTTTTCTAAATTATTATTGAACAAATACCGTTTTACCTCTAATTATCGTCTCTAATATTTGAATAGTTAAAAGTGAGTCAACATCTACTTCA
>CALVOU010000057.1 GCA_944350365.1 uncultured Bacilli bacterium | reverse complement strand
CTTGTGCCTTTTATATTTGACAAAACACACAGAATCACAATGAAAGGAGCGATTCTGCGTGTGGGAAGTTTAAGTTAATTATATTTAGCTCGTTTAACTCACTAATAGCCTTGTTAAAATTTGCAATAGACAAACCAGATTGTTGTAGAATGTCGCTGGTGTCACATGTAATATTGGTTGGGCGCTCTGAGCTAGCATTTTTTTCTAACAACTGAAATACTAATTTAGTATCACTATTCATTAATAGACACCTATCCTTTTGGTGGAAATGGGTCATTTCCATAACTATCACGACTTTGAATTTTTCCATCTTTTCCATGATTAAAAAATTCAGTATGTTGTTTTTTCGCAATATTGCGGCCAAATTCGACAGCAGGGGCTTTAGTCTCAAAGTGCTTGGTTGCTCGTTTTGCTCCAGAAGCTTTGACATCCCATCCACCGTTATGGTTGTGAACAACGTGTTGAGTTTTCTTCATATAGTCACCTTCTTCCTTTATCAAAGATAATTATATCACTTTTTAGAAAATGCACTAATTTTGTCAACTATTAGTTGAAAACTGCAGTAAATAAGTCTATTATAAGCGTAAATAGATAGCATATTTTTTATGGAGGAAATACTACATGAATATTTTTAAAGCTGACGATGAAGTACTACGAAAGATCGTTCCAGGTGCGACCATTACTAAATCTCAGGTTAGGGATGATTATATGGAAGAAGCAGGGGGAGAATATATTAATGGGTTATCCTTTAATACCTGGGACCACAGATTTAATACTATTTCTGATGATATTGCTTCTACCCCGTGGTTAGTCGAGATTTCAATTGACCGGCATATTTGGAAGGTAATAGGTGTTTTTAATGTCAAAGATGGTACTTTATATTTAGTTACTTCATATACAAATTTTCTAGTCGTTCAACGTAAGATTCAAAATGGTAAATATACTCACTATATGTATCCTTTAACAATTAATAATGTCGCTTCTGCTGAGCAATTGTCATTAGAGGGGATTGGAAATAATAAAGTAGTAGCAGAAAAGAGATTAAAAGAAGCAAAGAAAATTTTAGGTAATGATTTTACTAAATTAAAAAGAACCATTATAATTACCTATGATTATTTTGATGATGAAGCTGTTAATGGCTTGGAAATTTTAGTTGATAAAAATTTCAATGTCATAGATGAGATAGTAATTCCAGAGTATAAATCTCCTAGTCCTGATGATGATACAACTAGATATGATAATCAAAAGAATAATGTGGAAGGTCATAAGTCTGATAGTATTGTCAAATGGAATGCTAATAAGGCTAAGAGGCCGACAACGAGTGAGGAGAATAATAATGTCACTTCGAATTAATGGAAAACGGCTTAAAGAAGCGCGTTTATTTAATCATTTAACTATGAGTGCTTTGGCTGATCAAATCGGTGTTTCTAAACAAGCAATATCGAAATACGAGCACAACAAAATTGAAATTAGTTCAGCTGTTTTTCAAAAAATAGTTCAAGTACTAAATTTCCCATTATATTTCTTTACAGACTTCGAGAAAGTACCATACCAAGATGATGGTACTTTTTATCGTAGCAGATTGACAGCTACTCAATCTGAAAAACAGCCTAGTAAAACTTATAAAAAAGCAGCGGCATATCTAAGAGATTATTTTGAAAATTATATAGATTTTCCTGAATTAGATACGAAGCTTGAGTTGGAAGAGTCACCTGAAAATGCTGCTAATGAATTAAGAAGAATATGGAATCTGGATGATCAACCAATTAGCGATATTGTGGATTTAATGGAACGTCATGGTTTGATAATTGTTAATGTTGATTTTAATTCTAATAAGATTGATGCTAGAAGCGGTTATGTTGAAATAGGTGAAAAGCAATACTACATAGTATTAGTGAATGGAAAAAAGCAGAATTTCTTCAGAGATCAATTTACTTTAGCGCATGAACTAGGTCACTATGCAATGCATGCAAAGCTTTATCATCCCCAAGAGGATTTAATGGGACAAGACTATAGAAACATTGAAAATGAAGCTAATCAATTTGCGTCAGCATTTTTAATGCCAAAGGACAGTTTTAAGTCTGATTTAACTAAAAACAGATTTATTAATATAGATACATTTATTAATCTTAAATCTAAGTGGAATGTATCAATAGCTGCAATGGTTCATCGGGCCCATGACCTTAAGCTGATTGATGATAAAGAATATATCAAGCTACAAAAACAAATAAGCTATAGAGGCTGGCGTACTAAAGAAATAATGGATGATGAGAAAATTATGTCGGAACCTAAGGCTCTAAATCAAGCATTTGAATTACTAGAAGAGCATGGTGTTGTTCACCCTAAGGATCTTAATGATAAACTACGTGAAATGTATGGTATTGTATTTCCAAATGAAATTCTGTCTCAAATTTTAGGAATCGATTTGGATAAGTTTAGGAGTAGTATTGTACGTTTGAAAAATAGAAGGTCTGAATAATTTTAAATAGTAGTATTACTAAACTTTAATAGGTGAATATAAATGAATAATCTAAATGATGATACTAAAAAAATAGTACAAAAATTAACGAAAACATTGAAGATGAGTAGTACAAGTATTCTTATGATATTTGTAATACTTATTTCAATTACTAATGTGAATTTTGCTTTATGGATTAATAGCAATCGAACTACTAAAATTTTGATTAATTCAATAAGGAGGGTATTACAATTAATTTATAGTAATGAAATATTTATTTTGATAATCATTTTAGCATTACTGGCATTATTAATAGAATGGCTGATGGATAAAACAAATAGTAGTTATATCAGTAGTACAGAAACTACATCTGGTTCAATAGAAAATAAAGGACCATTTATACTTTTTCTAAATTTAAAAAATTTATTTTTAAATTTGTATGGCGAATATGGAGTATATTATTTACTTTTTCTTTTGTTGATAACTAATAGAAAAGGAAATTTATATACTAATATAAATATTTTCCAAAATAAAATAGTAATATTATCTATAGCTATCATTAATGTATTGTTTTTACTGGCAGATGTAACAAAAAGTTTTTGGTCAATTACAACTCGTGAAGCTCCTAAGTCTGCTGAAAAAATTATCCCGTTAAGTGGAAATTTTGCTAACGGCATATATATAACATTAGCCTCGTTTCGTTACAATAATGGAAAGTATAGTTTAATTAAGGATCAATATTATTTACCTAAAGTTGATAAGTGGGCTTATAGGTACTATATTGTTTTTTTGAAAGACAATACGAAGTATATAGAAAGAATTAATGGATCAAATAATTTTGAAGAAATTAAATTCAATTTTCAGGCTATAAAGAATGAGCTGGAAAATAAAAAATAATTCTAAAGCGAATAGGTATATGTAATGAGTCGTAAAAGTCAGATATTTTTGCAGCTTTTACTATGACTAAATTAAATGTAAGCGTCAAATAACCAAGTATATTGAAAAATAAACCTCAACCGTATTCAGCTGAGGTTTATTTCATATGCTCTATTTACATTTGGTTTGTATTTCTTCTGTCCATGGCAAATAGGCTTCAAGTGCCTTCGAATTTAAAACATGCTCGTTTGACAGCTTTTGAGGCGGATAATTTAAGTGTTTTTCTGGGTCTGATCCATGTCTTTTGACAATTTCAATTAAGCTTAACACTATTCCTGTAGACCTGGTACCGCTGCAGCTTTGGGAAACAGCCTATTTTTGCGTCCCATCACCAGTGATTTGATTGCACGCTCAGCTTTGTTGTTGGACGTCTCCAAATGACCATCCAAAAGAACGTACATGAAAATGTCCTGGTGATTTAAGGGTGCGTGTCAAATAAAAAGCACATCCAGTTCACTAAACACAGTGTAAAATTATCATATTTAATCTCATCGATTAGGCTTCAGTAGGTGACTTTTAGATAAAAACCTTTTATACTTATAAGAAAAGAAGTTTCATGGGAGGAAACAAAATAAATGATGAGGTGGCGAGTGAAAAATCAAAGTTTTGTATAGTAATAAAAGCGTGAAAACCGTTTGTACGAAATTTAAAAAAGCCAGAAAAAAATATGGTCAGACTATAGCAGTTGAATTGACTGCTACTATAGATTCTTTAACAGCAGCTGAAACTTTGATAGATGTTTATAGAAATAGGCGGAAGCATCTTCATAGGTTAACTAGTGATAGAAAAGGTCAGTTTGCTGTCGACATAGATGGTAGAAAAAGCAAATATCGATTAATTTTTTATGTATTGAATGATGAAGAAAAAATCTTATACGAAATAGGAGATGATATAAATAGTTTTTATAAAAAGGTGAAGATCGTACAAATCGAGGAGGTATCAGATGACCATTATGGATCGTAGTATTTTGATTAAAGGCGATATTATTGCAATTCACCCTGGTAAACATATAAAGGACTATTTGGAAGATGAAGAAATGTCACAAACCGAATTTTCTAAAAGAATGGATATTAGTAAGGGGCAAGTGACAAAATTAATAAATGGTGAAGTAGATCTTACAGAAAATATGATTACAAGATTATCCGATGTAACAGGAATATCTAAGGAATATTGGCGCCATCTCAATAACATATATTTAGAAAAAAAGTATGAAATCAATAATTATGAAAAAATTGAAGAAGAGAAGAAAATAGCAAGAGAAATAGATTATTCATTCTGGACTAAATTAGGAATATTATCTTCTTCTTCTAAGGCGATAGATAAGGTCAAAAACTTAAGAAAATATCTTAATGTGTCTAGTTTAGAAACGTTGGAAAAGCCAGACTTATTAACTCAGTATCGAAAAACTACAAATAAAGCTCAAGAAAAAAATATTGTAAGTATAAATGCTTGGATACAAACTGCGATAAATTTATCGAAGGAGGACCAAGTATCAGAAATTAATTTGGAATACTTATTAAAAAAACTCCCTGAAATTAAAGCAATGACCACAAGTGACCCAAAAGTGTTTTTGCCAAAATTAAAACAAATTTTTTCTGATTCTGGTGTAAAATTCATTTTTTTACCTTATTTGAAGAATAGTGAATTAAATGGGGCAGTAAAGTGGGTTAATCATAGTGAGAATGTTTTGCTGATGATGAATAATAAACAAAAGGCATCTGATGTTTTTTGGTTTTCACTTTTTCATGAAATAAGACACGTTTTTCAAGAAAAAAAGAAACGTATTATTATTACACCGTCTATGAAAAAGATGATAAATGGAAAAGAAAATGAAAGATTAGAGAAAGATGCAGATGATTTTGCTAGAAAAATTTTGATTGATGAATCAGAATATAAAGAATTTTTAGCAATGGGGACTATTAATCAAAAATCCATTATAAAATTTGCGCAGGATGAAGGTGTTCATCCTGGCATCGTGGTTGGACGCTTACAAAATGATGGTCATATTGGCCATGATCAATTTAATTCTTTAAAGGTTAAATATGTATTCAAACTTATTAATCAATAAAAGATTATATTTTATAAAATCTGTTGATCAATTGTACGAAGAAGAAAGTATCTTTTCCGTTACTTTAGGAGGATAGTCCTTATTTTAGATAGGCTCAAATTAGGCAATAAAAAATATTTTTGCACTATACTATGCACATATATAATTATTTTAAGGAGATGTTTTTTATCATGACTAAATATTCTGGCTTCTTTTACAGTAAAGATGGTGGGAAAACTGGAAAATATGTAGATTTAGAAGATGCATTATCCAATTTAAATAATTATGCCGACTTTAAGAATAAATATGACAATATGATATATTGTCCAGAGTGTCATAAAGCTATTCTTTTCTTGACGATAAATACTAAAAAACATCCTTTTTTAAGAAAAAAACCAACGTCTGAACATAAAGCTGGATGCTCTAAAATTTATGAAGCTGGTAGTTTGAAAGAGACTTCAGAATATATAGAACATTTAACAGATGATCAAATTAAAAATAAAGTTAATTCAATGTTTGCTAACTTATTTGGCTCCCAAAATACCGATAAGGGTAGTGGGGCAGGCGATACAAGTTCTAGGTCAAAAAACGGAAGTCCGTTTTCGTTTGGAAATTTAACTGGTAAATCGATTCGTAGATCTTTTAGGGTTAGATCGCTTAAATCTTATATTGATCAAGATGATGATAAAGATAAAGTCTACCTAATTTATGGTAAAGCCAAATTATCCGTACTTACTCAAACTGCGAAGAAATCTGGGAACGAGTATGATCTCTTAGAGGTCGATCCACAGGATAAATATCATCATGTATATCGTATTTATCTGGGAAAGCATGATGAAAGAAGCATAGATCCTAATAGTGAATATAAAGTCTTATTTATTGGTAAATATAACTTTAGCTTTAAATATCATAAGGAAATTGAAGAAGATGGGGAGAAGAAAAAAATTAGAGTTTGGAATTTTGATTTAATTACTTAAACTTCCCACACGCAGAATCGCTCCTTTCATTGTGATTCTGTGTGTTTTGTCAAATATAAAAGGCACAAG
>CALVOU010000056.1 GCA_944350365.1 uncultured Bacilli bacterium | reverse complement strand
TACGGGATACCCGTTATATACACAAAAAAATATCGGTATTTCCGATATTATCTATGTTCCTGTTAAAAAACTTAATCTCAATTTGGTGATCTGTACGGGATACCCGTTATATACACAAAAAAATATCGGTATTTCCGATATTATCTATGTTCCTGTTAAAAAACTTAATCCCAATTTGGTGATCTGTACGGGATTCGGACCCGTGAATGCCACCTTGAGAGGGTGGTGTGTTAAGCCACTTCACCAACAGACCAATTTCATTTAACCTTCTTCATTTTATCACATCTTTTTAGTGGCTGCAAGATAAAGTTGTGATTTTTGTCGATTGGCGAGTGGTAATTCTTTTTAGAAAATTTAATTGCTTATAGAGAAGTTAAAAATTGACACTTTTCTTGTTGTCATTATAAATATTAAAGACAATACCTAATAGAATCATATAAGATAGAAGAGAGGAGCCACCATAGCTGATAAAAGGTAGCGTGATTCCGGTAATTGGCATGAGTCCTAAAGTCATGGCGATATTTTGAAATTGTTGAAAAATCAACATACTGCTAATTCCGATTAACATGAATTTGTCGGTATTGTTTTTGATACTTCTAGCTAGTTTTAATAGACAATAATCGAAGTAAAATAGTAAACCGATTAATACTAGAGAACCAATTAGTCCAAAGTTAGAGGCATAGACGGCAAAAATAAAGTCTGTACCAGATTCTGGAAAATAAATAGGTGTTTGATTATAGCCGTGTCCCCATAGCCCAGCTGAACCGATAGCCGTTAGTGAGTTTTCTAATTGCATTCCTGTTCCGTTCTTCCAATCTAATAGCCGATCAATTCGATAAAATAAATCAGTACCTAATAAATCAACAAAAAGTTTTTGTTGATAAAAATAAAGATATAGGAATCCACCAATGCCAATAGCTAGAATGCCACCAGCTAGGATAAACCAACCTTTTCTGATTCCTGATACAAAAAGAATGGCTAAACAGATGATAAAATAAATAATAACAACACCTGTATCTGGCTCTAAAAAGGTTAGCAGACTTGGTAATAAAAATAATAGGAAAACTTTGCCAATCAAAAAAAATTCTTCTCGAATACTTTTTTTCTTGACGCTTTCTTTAGCAACAATAACACTTACGATAATCATTAAAAATATTTTCATAAATTCACTAGGTTGAAATGATCCGATTCCGGGAATAATAAACCAACATTTACTGTTGTTGATCGGTGGAGCGATGAAGAGTAGTAATAGTAATAGAAAATTGCCTAAAAAATAAAGAATCCAAGTCGATTTATAGATTTTTTCATTTCCAATTTTGATGATAACTAGAATGATAATTAATCCTATTCCGTACCAAAAAAGCTGTTTGAGGGCAAGATTACCAAGATTAGCTGATAAATAAGTCTGAGCACTATGAATCGTAATGATACTAATTATCATTAAAAAGAAAAGACATACAAGTAAATTTTTATACCACTTGAATTTTTTTAATTTCATGATCATCCCTCTTTTTTTATTATGTAAAAAATGGTTAAAAATATTACGGTAACGCATAAGATATTTTGAGGAGGATTCAAGGTATGAAAAAAGAATTACCTAGTATCTATAAAAATAGTATTACTAAAAAGAATACTCATAATAAAAACATTTTTTATGTGAAGAATAATGAAGATGATCATCGACAAGTAGAGCTATTAGAAGAAGTTGATGTCGAAGAAAAGCTTCGTAAGTTATTTAAAAGTAGTCGTTATGTTTTTAATATTGGTGTAATTATTAAGACTAATCGCGGTGATTATGATACAAAAATAGCTGGTAAAGTGAAAAATAGTATTGTGACAATAGATGGTATGACAATTCCAATTATCGAGATAAAAGATATCATTATAAAAGACCGCTTGTAACGGTCTTTGTTTTGTTAAACGCAATTGATGAAAGTATCTGGTAGACATCTTAGAGCACCTACGCAATTTAGATTGATTGTAAAGAATGAATCTGTGCCAACATATGGAGCGCAATCTGTTGCTGTAGTATCTGGATTTGTAGCTAATACACGGCAAGTTGCACAGCATCCTTCAACGTTTTCTACTCTAAATACTGTACTAGTACCTGGTACTCCATTTAAGGTGTAAGGTAAAGTCCAAATTCCTCCATCTGCGCAACGATATAAGCTAATTGGTCTTGTATTGAAGCATACAGTAGTTGGAATTGGACCTAGGAATGGTCGATCACAGCCTTCTGCTAAACAATCAAATTTATCGCTTCTATTTTGTAATGTCACGATAACATTTAATATCGTCGCTAGACAGCATTGGTCATTTGTTTTGTTGTTATCTTCTGGACACATGGTTTTCCCTCCCTTCTAAATACAATCGATAATGTTTTTCTGGCAGACTTGTTACTAACTTTTTAGACTTGTCAGTCTTCCAGTCTCCATATCTAATATAAGATATTCAACGAAGAGGTAATTTGTGTATTACGAATAGCCTAAAATTATTATCTTTCTTTTTCTAATTCTTTATAGTATAATGAGTGTGGTGATATAGATGGATTATATACAATATATAATAATTGCAGTGATTTTAATTATTATTGCTTTAGCTATTTTAAAGTCAACGAAGAAAGATGCTCATTTAGAGTTGAATAAATTAGTAGAATATTTAGGTGGAAAAGATAATATTATTTCTACTGAAACTAATTTATCTCGTTTTAAAGTGACTTTACACAATGTGGATATTGTGAATAAAGAAGGCATTCAAAAATTGGGTGCTAAAGGGATAGTGGAAATTGATAATCAATTAAAAATTATTTTAGGCTCAGAGAGTAAGCAATTAAAAAAATATATTGATGATTTAAAATAACAAATTTCTAGTTATTCTTTCACATTTCGACAATATTCGACGTTTGAAACACATATAATTATCTTGAAAGAAGGTATTATATGTGTTTTTCTATGATGTTTTATTAGTTGGGATACTCTGTTTATTTAGTGTTTTTGCATTTAACTTTGTAAGTTTTTATCTAAAAAATAAGAAATATAAAGATTTATTATTTACGATATTTTTATTTTTTCTTTCTGCAATTTTGCTGATTTATAGTAGAAGTTTTTTGATGTTTTTTTTCTTAGACTTAGTAATTTTTATTGGATATTTGCGGTATCATGAGAATGATGCGTTCATTTTATCGATTCTTTTTTCTCTCTTACTTCTTACATTAGTTGATTTTCCCTTATTATGGTTAATTGTTCAATATGGTACTTATTTTTTTACTTATCTTATTTTTTATCAAAAAAAGCAGAAAATGCTTTCTCTTTTTATCACTGAAAAGGCTTTTTTTACTTCACTTTTCTATTTTTTCTATTTGGATTATTTTGAGAATTTAGCTTATTCTTTTCTCGTTTTGCTTGCTTGTGTTTTATTTTTCCGCCTTCTATTTGTTGTGATGTTTCATTTGTTGAAGTTAGGAAATGTGGATTTATCACTAGATTATATGGAAACAGAAAAGAGTATTTTTAAGATTACTCATGAAATAAAAAATCCCATAGCGGTGTGCAAGGGATATTTAGATATGTTAGATGTTCATGATGAAGATAAAGTTTCACGTTATATACCAATTATTCGTAATGAAATTGATCGAACACTGACCTTGATGGATGATTTTATGAGTATAAAAAATATTCATATTCAAAAAGATATCTTAGATTTGTATTTGTTAATAGAAGATGTCTATGATGTTATGTTGCCTGTTTTGAAGCAACATAAAGTAAAATTGATTATTCCTAATTATCAGGATGAATTATATATGATGGGAGATTATGATCGATTAAAACAAGTATTGATCAATCTGATCAAAAATGCTTATGAAGCTAAAGCTACTAAAATTGAGATTCGAACCTTTTGTTTTTCTAATCGCGTAAAAATAGAAGTTATCGATAATGGTGAAGGAATTTCTAAAGAAAATTTAAAAAAAGTAGGTGAGATGTTTTATTCTACCAAGCCTAAAGGAACAGGAATTGGGGTGAATTTATCTAAAGAAATTATCGGTTTACATAAAGGATATATGCGCTATCATTCAAATGAAAAAAGGGGTACTTCAGTTATCATTATTTTACCAATTAAATAAAAAGGAAAAATTATATAAACAAAAAAATCACTAAGGGAAGAAAGTGATTTTTTTGTTTTTTTCGTAAAGTTTAATACTTTGCGAAATAGAATTTACTTAAAATTTTAGTGAAAAATAGCAGTAAAGTACATACTCCCTATTTTTCCTACTATCATCTTAGCATATTTTGGAACTTTAATCTACTAATTTTTGACAAGTTTTACTAAAAAATGGAGAATTAATAGTCTAATAAATAGTCAAAGGAGGAGAAGTTTATATGGCTAGAAAAGGCGAAAATATATTTTTAAGAAAGGATGGACGTTGGGAAGCTAGATATTTCAAAGGTTACGATCGCAATCATAAAATTATATATGGTTATCTATATGGCAAGAATTACTCCGAAGTAAAGAAAAAAAGAAATGAAGTATTATTGACGATGTCCTCTTTATCTAAGAAAAAAAATAAGAAGACAGTAAACGACTATATAGATTCATGGCTATTACAGAAAAGAAATATTTTAAAAGAATCTACTTATGCGAGATATGTTTGGGTTATTGATTCTCATATTAGACCATTTTTAGGGATGATAAGAATTGAAGATTTAACTGATGATGATATTGCCCAATTTATTTATCAGAAAAAGAATTATGGGAATTTGTTAACCCATACAAAATTAAGCAATAAAACATTAAAAGATATTGTTACTTTGTTAAAACAGTTATTACAGTATAGCGGAGTTAATTTGAAATTTGATACACCTAAACTTATTAAGAAAAAAGTAGAGATTATATCTCATTTCGAACAACAACAATTAGAATCTTATTTAGGTAGACATCAAGATCCTATTCATATAGGAATTTTATTATCTTTATATACCGGTTTACGAATTGGGGAAATTTGTGCTTTAAAATGGAGAGATATTGATTTACAACAAAAATCACTTACTGTTTGTCATACAGTTTTGCGAATTAAAGATACGGATATTCATGCTGCTTCTAAAACAAAGTTAATTATGGCAAGCCCCAAGACAACCTTTTCTAATCGTTTCATTCCTTTGCCATCTTTTTTGGTATCTATCTTAATTTCTTTAAAAAAAACTGAGTTTAGTGAAGAGGATTTCTTTTTAACTTCTTCACCCATGCTTATGGAACCACGTTCTTACTATAATCAATACAAAAAAATTTTAAAAAAAGCAAACATTCCCCCATATAAGTTTCATACCTTGAGGCATACCTTCGCTACAAGATGTATAGAATTAGGATTTGATGCCAAAACTTTGTGTGAGATATTAGGTCATTCTGATATTAAAATTACTCTTTCTTTATATGTTCATCCAAGTGATGATTTAAAAGTTCAACAAATGGAAAAGTTAACCTTATATCATTATAACTAGTATGCGTATGTAGTCAACTTTCTTTTTTTTATCGTATTTACTGGATTTTTAAAAGGAAATTCATAAAGTATTAAACTTTACGAAAAAGAGAATTCTTTTTTTCTATTTTGAAACGTTCTATTATTAATATTTTAAATTTTATTTAAAGTATGTATACTTTCTATTTTTTTTACTTAAATTTGAATTTAGAAACGATAAAGGAAGTTATTGGGATGAAAAGAGGTTTAGCATTATTTTTTAAGCAGGATAAATGGCAAGTAAAAAGTATAATTATTGTCTTTTTTGTTTTGTTTTTAATCGTACTAGTTTTGAAAGAATCCTATGCTTATTTTATATCATCTAGTCAATCTGTTGTACAAGTTATGGCAACAGGAAAAGTTATTTGTGAAATGACTGTAGATTCTAATCCTAATTATGTAGAAAATAATATTCCTTATTTTCGAATTAAGGTTACCAATACGAAAGATGGAGTTGTCTCTAGTGTGCCAGTTAGGTATCAATTGACGATTCAAAATGAAGAAGGTTCGAATGGACTCTTTTATTATATTGATTCTGAAGGGAATACGAGTAGTTCTACTGAGGAGTATCTGTCTAGTATAACTAGTTTAGAATACACTTTTGATACGAGTGAAGCGACGAGAGATTTTAAAGTATATGTTAAAGCGTCTAGTGGGTTAAAAGAAACTGTGAATGTTAAAATAAATCTTGAGGCAATTCAAGCTTAATAGAAGATAGGAGGAAGTTAGTGTATGGTTAAGAAATTGATTTTTTTTGAATTGGTTCTTATTTTTGCGGGAGTACTCTTGTCTTTTAATATTTCTACTGCTCATTTTACAACAGCGAATAGTGTTCCAGTTTCTATTGAAGTTCCAGAAGACAATTACTGTATAAAAAATGGGATTACTAAATTGAGTGATTGTATACTAGTGATGGAAAACTATGCTGAAACACCTGAAGTAGCTAAGACTTATATTAAGTCTAAAGGCGAAGTAACAACTAATCAAACAGCACCTACAATTGCTTTCCAAGAGATGTCAACTGAAGTGTCAAACACTACAAACGGAGTAATTTCTACAACTGCCCATTTTACTTTAGGAAAAGGTTATACCTTCAATAAAACAACAGGTATGTTTACACTAACAGATTACAATAATAA
>CALVOU010000055.1 GCA_944350365.1 uncultured Bacilli bacterium | reverse complement strand
AAAAGAATAGTAGGAATAGATTTAGGGATAAAAGATGTTGTAATTACAAGTGATGGAGAAAAGATAAAGAATGAGAAGATCATCGAGAAATATGAAAAAAGAATCAAAAGGAAACAAAGAGAATTAGCAAGACGTGAAAAAGGAAGTAGTAATTATTATAAGACGAAGAAAAAAATAGCCATTCTATTCCAGAAACTAAAGAACGCGAGAAAATATTTTGTTCATCAAATAACGAAAAAACTAGTATTAGAAAATGATATTGTGGTAAGTGAAACATTAAAGGTAAAAGAGATGATTGAAGAAAAGAAGTTTTCTAAATCTCTAACTGATGTTCGTTTATCTGAGATATGTCGTATATTAGAATATAAAGCTAAGTATTATGGAAAACGATATATACAGATAGACAGCTATTATCCAAGTAGTCAAGAGTGTAGTAAATGTGGATATAAGAATGAGAAAGTAAAAGAATTATCAGTTAGAAATTGGAACTGTCCAGAATGTGGAAGTTACCATGATAGAAATATCAATGCTAGTCAAAATATATTATTTGAAGGAATAAGGAAATATGTAAAAGAATTGGCATAAAAAGAAATAGATACAAAATGAAGAACAAAAAAACTACGGTAGCGACTATCGGATGTGAAGTCTGTGGAGAATAAAGGTTACTTTATCGATGAAGCAGAAAGCCCAGGAGGTAACGACTGGGATATGAAAAATTTATTTTTCATTTTGTTCACAGGGGATTAAAATGATTGAAGACATAGTAAAAAAATATCAAAATGAAAAAAAATTAGTATCTTTATATCGATTAGAATCTGATAAAAGTAATCATAATCTAACGATCGAATTACCTAGTGGAAACATTAGTTGTCGAGATACTTCCTTATATACCTATTTTTCTCTTTCTAGTAGGCACCATGAATATTTCTATAAAAAGCGAATTCGCCTTTATTTAGACCAATTACTAAAACAAAAAGCAGGACTTGTTTTACGAAAACCAACGATTCTTCATCAGGAAAGTTTTCACCAGATCAAAGAAATCGTAGAGAAAGACGAAAGCGTTCATTTTTCTAGTATCCATCTTTATCTCGCACCATCCTTTTTACGTTTCCTAGAAGATAATCTTATTAGCCAAACCCAGAAACAACAACAAAAAAGAAAACTACCAGAACTTGCTGACCAATCAAAATATCATGGCGGAATTGGAGTTTGTGGAGCTTGGCTGAATTTATTAGTCGATATGACTCTATTTACCGAAAGTAGACAGTTAAATGCCCAAGATCATCTTCAGTTTTTAGAAACCGTAAAAAAGAATTATGTCTATGGGAAGACTTATTTACAAGAAAACCACCCCATACTAGAAAAAATGAATTACCGTATTCGAATTAATCCCACTTTATTTTCCACTTATCATAAATATGAAATTTTAGAAGAAATAGAATATATCAGAAAAAACAGTTTACTTCTAGAAACGGAAAATCAATCAAATAAGGAAAAGAATTGGGAAAAGATTCTACTTAAAGAATACGAAACCACACGGAATCAAATTCTTTCGGATATGGAAGAAAATTATCGTCATTTACTCTAGAAAGTTAACGCTTGTACAAAATACAAAAGTAGGTTATAATATTAGACGTATTGGAGAAAAGGTGGAAAATAATTTACTTTTTCGTATCAATTTTTGTATCTTCCTGGAATGGAAAGAAATAAAGAAAGGAATGTTAATAAAATATGGCAAAAAAAGAAAAGACCAATAAATTAGAAATTACAATCACAATTGAAGGAAAAGAATGGCAAGATGCCTTAGATAAAGCCTTTAAACAAAAAGTAAAAACAGTAACGGTAGATGGATTCCGTAAAGGAAAATGCCCAAGAGATATCTATGAGAAGAAGTTTGGAAAAGAAGCTTTATACATAGATGGAGCAGAAAGCCTATTACAAAATGCTTACAAGAAGTTATTAGATGAACATAAAGACTTAGTTCCTGTTGTTCAACCAAGAGTCGATATCAAGAGTATCGATGATGAGAAAGTAGAATTCTTATTTACCATTATTACTGCACCTGAAGTAAATGTAAAAAAATACAAAGGATTAAAAGTAAAGAAAGAGAAAGTAGAAGTAAGTCCTGAAGAAATTGAACATGAATTAGGACATTTATTAGAAAAATATACTGAAGTAGTAACCAAAGAAGAAGGCGAAGTAGAAAATGGTGACATCGCAGTTATCGATTTCGAAGGATTCAAAGATGGTGTAGCTTTCGACGGTGGTAAAGGAGAAAATTATTCACTAGAAATTGGTAGTGGTACTTTTATTCCAGGATTTGAAGAACAGTTAGTCGGTATGAAAACAGGAGAAGAAAAAGATATTCAAGTAACTTTCCCTGAAGATTACATGGCTGAAGACTTAAAAGGAAAAGAAGTAACATTCAAAGTAAAAGTAAATGAAATTAAACAAAAACAAAAACGTGAATTAGATAAAGACTTTTTCGAAGATCTAGGTATGGAAGGTGTCGATACCAAAGAAAAATTAGAAAAAGAAATTAAAGAAAAGATCGCTGCTCAAAAAGAAGTAGAAGCAGAAAATAATCATATCGATCGTCTATTAGAAGAAATCGGTAAGAACGTTGAAGTAGATATTCCTGAAGAAATGGTAGAAGAAGAAATTGACCATATGATGGAACAATTCAAAGAAAGACTCGAGATGCAAGGAATCAGCTTAGATATGTACTTGAAGTTTACACAATCTGATGAAAAAGCACTTCGTGATCAAATGGAAAAAGATGCTTATCAACGTGTTTTATATCGTTTGATGCTAGAAGAAATTGTAAAACTTGAACATATCGAAGTAACTGATGAAGAAGTAGAAAAAGAACTTGATGAAATGGCTGAAAAATATCAAATGGAAAAAGACGAATTAGTCAAGATGTTCCATGATAAAGCTATGATCAAGTATGAGCTTGAAATGCGTAAGACGATCGAAATGTTAAAAGAAGAAAATAAATAGAAAAAAGGTTCTGATAAAAGAACTTTTTTCATTTTAAAAAGCAACTACTATTTCCAAATATTTCCAACTTTGAACATGTCAAAATATGTATAAATAGGTTGCTTTTTTAAAGTGAAATGCTATAATAAAAATCATAGTTTCTAGGAGGCTTGATTAGGTATGCAAAATAATCAAGAGAAATTACCAATTTTAATGTTGAAAGATATGGTTCTTTTCCCCAGTAGTGAACTACGTCTTGAATTTGATACCTTAGTAGAGAAACAGATTGTCTCTGTTGCCGAAGGGTGTTTTGACAGTAATATTTTAATTTTAAATCCTAGTAGTGATTTACAAGAACCCTATAGTTTAAAAGATTTGCCTAAAATAGGATTAGTTTCTCAGATCAAGATGAGAATGGATATGCCTAATGGTAAGACTAGATTGTTGATGCGAGGAATAAGACGAGTAAAAATACTAGAGTTTGAAGAAGAAGATAAAATCTTAAGCGCGACGATTGAAGAAGTAAGTAAAGAAAATCATAATCCTAAAGAGGAAATTGCTTACTCAAGGAAGATTATGAACTTATTAGAAACTTATATTGATGATTATTCTTACAGTAATAATATTATTAATAATTTAATCGGTGTAAATAGTTTAGAAAAAATTACGGATTTGATCGCCCCAACTTTACCAGTCAATTATAACCGGAAAGCAAGCTATATTTGGGAGACGGATTCTATTCGTCGTAGTGAAATGATCATGAAAGATATTCAAAATGATTTAGCGATCTTAGAAATTGAAAAGAAAATTGATGAAAAATTATCTTTAGAGATGGAAAAGAATCAAAAAGAATATGTTCTTCGCGAAAAAATTAGAATTATCAAAGAAGAATTAGGGGATATTAGCGATAAAGATAGCGAAATAGAGAAAATAAGAGAAAGAATTAAGACTGGAAAATATCCAAAGCGAATCGAGGAAAGATTAGAATTAGAGATTCATCGTTATGAAACTTGTGCTCCTAACGCACCGGATGCAGGAATAATTCGTAATTATATCGATTGGTTATTGGATTTACCTTGGCAAGAAGAAACCATAGATAATGAAGATTTACACAAAGTAAAAAAAGTATTAGATCGTTCTCATTACGGATTAGATAAAGTAAAAGACAGAATTATCGAATACTTAGCAGTAAAACAGAATACCCATAATTTAAAAAGTCCAATTCTTTGTTTAGTAGGTCCTCCGGGAGTAGGGAAAACGACTTTAGCGAAAAGTATTGCCGAAAGCTTGGGCAGAAAGTGTACGAAGATTTCAGTTGGGGGAATTAATGATGAAGCAGAAATCGTCGGTCATAGAAGAACGTATATCGGAGCTGCGCCAGGATTGATTATCCAAGGAATGAAAAAAGCGGGTACCAAGAATCCAGTCTTTATCATTGACGAAATTGATAAGATGACAAAAGATATTAAAGGCGATCCCGCTAGTAGTCTGTTAGAGGTATTAGATCCAGAACAGAATAAAGCTTTTGTCGACCATTATATCGAAGAAGAATATGATTTAAGTAATGTTATGTTCATCACTACCGCAAATTACTATGACCAAATTCCGTTAGAACTAAGAGATCGACTTGAAATGATCGAATTGTCCTCCTATACAGAATATGAAAAATTAGATATTGCCAAGAATTATCTTTTGCCACGACAAAGAAAAGAACATGGTTTAAAGAAAGATGTCGTTCATTTTGACCGTGAAGCCTTCCTAGAAATCATCCGTAATTATACAAAAGAAGCAGGAGTCAGAGAGTTAGAACGTAATATTGCGGCAATCTTGCGTAAAGTAGTTACCGATAAAATTATGAATGTCGGGGAAAAAAACTACGAGATTACGATTTATAATTTAGAAAAATATTTAGGCAAAAAGAAATGTTTTTGGAACGAAAATGATATCATGGAACGAGTAGGTATCGTGAATGGACTAGCGTATACACCATTTGGGGGCGATATCTTAGCGATCGAAGCGGTAATGTTTCCTGGAAAGGGCGATATTATCTTAACCGGTAGTTTAGGTGATGTTATGCGTGAATCCGCTCATCTAGCCTTAGACTATTTAAAATCGAACAGTACAAAGTTTAAAATCAATCCTGAAGTATTCCAGAAGAATGATATTCATATCCATGTACCTGAAGGAGCGGTTCCTAAGGATGGTCCAAGTGCTGGTGTAACCTTGACTACAACGCTATTATCTCTAGTAACAAACACTCCAATTCAAACTAATATCGCTATGACCGGGGAAATGACATTAAGAGGTAAAGTATTACCGATTGGTGGTTTAAAAGAAAAAGTAATCGGCGCTCATCGTAATGGTATTCGAACGATTTTTATTCCTCGCCAGAATGAAAAAGATCTCGATGAAATTCCGAAAGAAGTAACCTCAGATATTCATTTTATCTTAGTCGATCGTTATTTAGATATTCATCATGTTTTATTTAAGGAAAAAAGAGGGAAGAAGAAATATGCCGATCCAAGAAATATTCAACTATTACTCGATTAAAAATCAATTTCTCTACTTACGAAGCAGTGAAATTTTAGAACAAAATCAAGAAGAGAACCAACAAATTATGTTGTGTAAAGCTTTATGCCAAGTTATCGATCAAGAAGATTTTTTCTTAATGACGGATGATTTAAGCCAAAAACTTTTAGAAGTAATCTGTGCAATAAGATTTCGCTATTATGAAAATAAAGAATTATTTGCGATGAAACAACACATTACGGATCAAGCAAGTAGTTATCAAAATTTAGAAGAGTTCGAACTATTTAAAAGAAGAAGTATCTGGTTAAAAGAGGAAGGAAGAAAACATGATTTATTATTTTCCAAAACTTTTGGTAATACCGTTGAAGAAGTATTTACCGCAGTTGAATGGGATCCTTATTATTTAAAGATGATTTTTGAGCAAAATAGAGAATTACCAATTACCAATACAGCTTATTTTCTCGCTACCGTAAATTTGTTGCTAAATGAGTATCCAACTTTATTGAAAGAGTATCCAGAATATCCAAAATTTATGCTAGATATAATTGAAGAATTAGAACATAAAATAGAAAAAAGTACTTGGGTAAGAAGAAAAATGCGACATAGTCTTCATCGCCTAAAAGATTTTGAAAAGGGAAAACGTTTAACCCTTTCATGGAAAAGGTAAACTCACGAAAAACTACCCCCTACCCCCATTGACTTGGGGGGGGGGTAGTTATGATACAATGAGATAGTAAAAATAGGAGAATACTATCTTTTTTTGTGTGGTTCATATCAACATAATACTAGATAAACGGAAACTTCATACTAGAAATAACCCGTAATAGGTTGTATAATGATATAAAATAGGTAAGAAAATAAGATTAGGGGAAAGTAAGATGAAGAGGAACAGAAAAATAGTTTATATTGGTTTAATGGTAATTGCGTTAGTACTAGTAGTAACAGGAGTTAGTTATGCTTATTTTACCGCAATGGCTACGTCAAATGAACAGATAGCGGAAAGTGGAACCCTACAGTTAACTTATGTAACGGGAAAAGATATTACCCTAGATAATGTGATACCAATGGAAGAAGAGAATGCAGGAATCCATCAGTTTTCTATTGAGAATACAGGCACTATGGAAGCAACTTATTATTTATATTTGACAGATATTATTCTTCAAAA
>CALVOU010000054.1 GCA_944350365.1 uncultured Bacilli bacterium | reverse complement strand
TATTTGTTACTAGCTTATAATCATACTAAAGGTTGCGTTTAACTTTTAAAAGTTGCGTTTACTTTTGGAATTGAGCACAATTAATTACATTTTTTCCTTTTCTCTCTTTTTCCTCTAAGATCAATCCTAAGCCATTTTATCTTTTTTTCCAAAGAATTCTAACGGTATAAAATAAGAATACCGCAAATAAAGCTACATATACCCACATAAGTACAGTAGATAAAATACCATCTGTATAACGATAGATTACGCTAGGAATACTTTCTGGAAAATAAGCCCGAATAAATTCTGTAATCTCCCGTACTCCAATATGATCTCTTACAAAAGTAAGTATGCGAAAGAAAATATCTAAACTAGCGACAAAATAAACACTACTAGAAAACTTTCTAAAAAAACAAACCCCTGCAACAATCAGAATAATTAATAATACAGCATCAAAAGTCATGTTTACATCCCCTTACTACTCTAGAAAAATCATATCATATTTTTGAGTATTGGGCAACACGCTTTCGTTACTACTTTTACATATTTACTACATTCTTTAGAAATAAGGATTAAGCTTCTTTTCTTTCCCAAGTGTAGTAGAAGGTCCATGTCCCGGAAAGAGGATAATATCATCCGGAAAAGTTTTGATCTGAGCAATGCTTTTTCTCATTTCAATCATAGACCCCCCTTCTAAGTCACAGCGACCTATCGTTCCCTGAAAAATAAAATCACCACAAAACATTAACTTTTCTTTTCTAAAATAAAAACTGATCGAATCTTTTGAATGTCCTAGATTCTCTATCTCTTCAAAAGAGAAAGGACCAATCACTATATCTTCTTTTTTTAGATTGCTTTGATCATAAACAGGAACAGAATACTCTTTTATACATTCATCTAACGCACCAATATGATCAAAATGGTGATGTGTAATTAATATCGCCAAAAGTTTTACTTCCGTCAATCTCTCTTTAATCTTGAAAAAATCACCGCCTGGATCAACAATTAAAGCTTGTCCATCCTTCTTTAAAATATAACAGTTCTCTTCTAAATAACCGGTTTTTACTACATCTATTTCCATGTTAATTCTCCTAATCGCTTAATTTTTAAATGATCATTCTCAGTCAAACTAATTTGATTCACACCACGTAAACGATGAATCTGCATAAAATGCTCCCAATATTCTTGATTAATCGTAAGCGTTCGGCTCGTCGTATCGCCAATTTTTTTCTTTGCGAGTACAATATTAGCATCCGTTATGATAAATTCTACTCTCTTGACTGGTGCGTAAGGCATCCAATCCGGATCAAAGTGATAAGGATACTTATCAATCCAAGTACTTTTTAGTTCAATAATACCATCCGTATATAAAACTGTCGTATGATCTTTATCCTTATGAAATAAATTAAATCTAACTTGTGGGTTTGTCCTTTCATTGAATAATTCGATAGAATGAATTTTATTACGACTTAAAAAATATTCTCTTTCTTCCATTTTCATTTTTTCTCTCCTCTAGTAATACTAGAATATGCAGAAAATCAAGAAAATAGAACTTCGTTTTTCTTTTTTTCATCCCTTTCTTGTTTAGAATAGATACAGCCACAATAATCTTGTCGATATAAATGATATTCTTTTGATAATTCAATACTACGATGATAGCCATCTTTCTTTTTAAAATCAGCAAACAAATAATTAAGCTCGTACTGTTTAGCTAATTCTTGCCCAATTTCGTTTAACACACGACTATTCTTATAAGGACTAATTGATAAAGTCGTTGTAAAATAATCAAACTGATACTCTTTTGCTAATTTAGCTGTTTCTTCTAACCGCAAGCGATAACACTTAAAACAACGCTCCCCACCCTCTTTATCTCTCTCGTGCCCCTTTGCCATAGAAAAAAATTCTTTGGGATCGTATCTGCCAGGATATACTTCAATTGGATACTTCGTTTTTAGTTCTTTAACTAAACGTTGTAATTCCACTAAACGTTTATCAAATTCCTCTTCAGGAAAAATATTTGGATTATAATAAAGAATCGTAATATGAAAATAATCACTAAGTACCTCTAATACCCGTGATGAACAAGGTGCACAACAAGCATGTAATAATAAACTAGGTACTCTATTCCTTTTGATTTCACTCTCGATGATTTTCTCCATCTCTAACTGATAATTCATCAGTATCACCCCCAGTAATAAATAAATTATTGACTGCTTTTTGAGGAAGCAACATTTTCACATTCTTAACTACTCTAATCTCAAAACGATTAGTCGTGGTATCGTACTCCTCACCATCTAAACACCAAGGCTTTTTCAACTTATCGTGAAAAATAATCGTAATGTGATCAGTACGATGAAAATAAAAGCCGGGTACTTTAGTAATATCACTAGTTTTTAAGTAAATTAAACTCCTCACAATATCTTTTTTTGTTTGTAAATTAGAAAATAAGACTTCAAATTTACTATCATCCAGTTTGATATTCTTATAAAAATTATTGATCCCTGCAATTCGGTTTGCGTTAGAAATTAAAGCAAATGTATAAAGTCCATGATATTTTTCTCCATTTACTTCATAAGTAACTTCATAGCTTGGTGTTTTTTGGCGAAAAAAATCTTTAACACCCAAAACAAGATAGGCAAAACGACCAATCTTTCGTTTCATTTTGCGACTTGTCTCATACGCAATATTCATAAATTTGCCAAATCCCGCAACATAAATAAAAGGATGACCATTTAACATACAAATATCCGTGTTGACTATGCTACCAGACAAAATCATATCCAAATTGCGATAAAAATTCTTGCCAAGTCCATACATTGTTCCAATATCATTAGTTGTACCATAAGGAAGATGAGATATCAAAATTCTCTTATCTCGTTCGAAGTTACCAGTCATCGCTTCATTAAACGTTCCATCCCCACCAACTGAAATTACCAAGTCAATATCATTAGGTAAATTTTTAACAATTTCTCTTGCATGTCCATGATATTTAGTTTTATAAATCTCTACTCGATATCCGTACTTCCGAAACAAATCATTATATTTTGTAAATTCTGTCATTTGTTTTTTCCGCTTTTTTGTCGATAAACCACTATGAGGATTGTAAATCAATATTGCCTTTCGCATTAAAACACCTCTTGAATTTATTATATAGTTTTTTTATGAGAATTACAATCTATGAATCCAAAAAGAAAAAGTAGGTTACCCTACTCGCTTAAATTATGATAAACATCTTGTACATCATCTAATTCATCTAAGGCATCGACAAGATTTAATACCTTTTCTTTTGACTCATCATCTAGTTCGATTAAATTAGAAGCAACATAGGTAATCTCACTTGTGATATAAGAAGTTATTCCCATATTTTCTAAAGCTTCTTTTACAGCTAAGAAAGTATCTGGTGTGGTATAGATTTCAAAAGTATCTTCGTTAACAATAAAATCATCTGCTCCTGCATCAAGTACGGTCATCATGATTTCATCTTCTTGATCATTCTTCTCTATAACAATAACACCCTTCCGTTCAAATAGATAACTAACACTACCATCAGTACCTAAATTACCACCACGTTTAGTGAAAGTAGAACGAACAAGTGATGCAGTACGATTACGATTATCCGTTAAACAATCTACCATAATGGCAATTCCATGAGGACCATATCCTTCATAACGAATACTCTCGAAATCTTCACCTCCTGTACTTCCTACCGCTTTATCAATTGCCTTTTGAATGTTATCTTTTGGCATATTCTGACTACGACATTTTTCAATTACCATTCGTAAACTCGGATTGGCATCAGGATCTCCATTAGTTCCTTTCGCTGCTACATAAATTTCTTTGGCAAGTTTTTGGAAAATTTTTCCCCTTTCAGCATCGATTAACCCCTTTTTACGATGGATTGTTGCCCATTTTGAATGTCCACTCATTTTTTCACGTCCTTTTCCTATTATTATATGACCATAGACTAGCTTTCCATACTAGTATTTCTTCGTACTTCATAATATTATCATAGAATGAAAAAAAAGAAAAGATTTCTCTTTTCTAATTTAATATCTTCTAATCGTCTTCTCAACAATATTTTTAATATTTACTTCATTGAATGGTTTTTGAAGCATATCGATAATTGGATAAGTAAAGGCACGATCAATTACTTCTTTAGAACTATCTCCAGTAATAATGGAAACAGGTACTTGTTTAAACAAGTCATGGGCTTTAAAATAATTAAGAACTTCAAAACCATCTACATTAGGCATATTTAAATCGAGTAACATACCAACTATCTTGCCATCTGTATTACTGTTTACAATATCTAAAGCTTCTTTACCATCATTGGCAATTACAACGTCGAAAGTATTGTTGAAAATCTTTTTAATAAAATTGCTGACGATATTAGAATCATCAACCACTAAAATCTTTTGTTCTTTTACAACAGGAGCAACTTCTGCTTTTGGTGCTGTATTAGCATCTTCTCTACCTAAATACTGCTTAACCAAATGAACAATTCGATTCGCTTCTGCCATCAACTCATCAAAATGATCAGTGACATAATACATATTGTTAGACTTACTTTCCATTTCATGTTGATAAGCAAGATCCGCTAGTTTTTCAAAGCCAAAATACCTAGCATCGCTTTTTAAAGAATGAACCAAAATCGCATAATTGGCCATATCCGCAATTTCTTTATAGGTTTTTATTTTCGATAATTTATCCTCAACATCAGTTAAAAAAGTCTCAAGTGTATCATTATATGTTTCCATATCTCCAAATAATTCTAAACTTTTTTGAACATTAACACCATTATTGATTAAAAAATTTACATCTTTCATCTTAATTCTCCTATTCTTACTACTCTATGACTCTAATTATAGCACAATTTGTCATTTTATGTTTAAAAATTTGCGGATAACGCGATTTAATTCCTTACGATCGATCGGTTTAGATAAATAGTCATCAAATCCTTCTTTTAGATATTTCTCTTTCATTCCCGAAATAGCATTGGCTGTTAGGGCTATCGTTGGCGTATGAAAATCAGAAATTTCTTTGAGTTTTTTCAACGTTTCAACCCCACTCATCTTTGGCATCATATCATCTAATAAAATAAGATCATACTCTTCTTTTTGTAGGATACGATTGATACATTCAAATCCACTATCGACTTCTTCCGTTTTTACGTTATAATCTTTTAACAATCTAGAAGCAACTTTTAAATTAATCTTATTATCATCAACGATAAGTACCTTTTTATCCGCTAAAAGACTTAAATCGATCGGATCTTCTTTTGGTGTAACTTCACTAGTAGAAACAGTCGGAGTCAAAACAATCTGTTGATCGAGTGCAACTGTAAACTTAGAGCCTTGGCCATAAATACTTTGCACAACGATTTTTCCATTCATCAACTCAACTAATTTTTTGGTAATCGCAAGTCCTAGTCCAGTTCCTTCAATGGTAATATTTTTTTCGATATCAAAGCGCTCAAACTTGGTAAATAACTTATCGATCTTATCCTTTTGAATACCGATTCCAGAATCCTCAACAGAAATAATTAAACGACAAACATTTTCTTTTTGAATACAAGTTACGCGAAACTCTATATACCCGGTCTTAGTATACTTTATTGCATTCGTTAATAGATTAAGCGTAATCTGCTTAATACGCATATAATCACCAAATAAAGTTTTAGGAAGTAATGGATCAAAATTCGTCCTAAATTCAATAGGCTTTTCTCCTAAACGAGCTTTAGAAAGTGCAACTAACTCTTCTAATATTTTCGCTGGTTCATACTCCGTATTCACAATTTCTAACTTATTGGCTTCAATCTTGGAGATATCTAAAATCCCATTGACAATTTCCAATAAGTTTTCCGATGCCATAATAATATCATTAACTTCTTCCTTAGCTTCGTTAGAAATTTCTTCTTCTGCAAGTGCTTGACTAAATCCGACAATCGCATTTAATGGTGTTCTTATTTCGTGAGACATACTAGACAAAAACTCTGATTTGGCATTATTCGCCTTTTCTGCCTGTTCCCGAGCAAAATTAAGTTCATTAATCAACTTGAGATCAGGATTTTCAATCGTAAAATAAGTAAGTACCGTAATAAAAGTAGCGGCTGAAGTGACAAGTAAAATTTCTGGAAAAATGGCTTGAATAGTAACACTAACACTGGCTAATACAATAAAAGCAAATGCCGGTAAATATTTTTTATCTTTTATCTCTTTATAATTAGAAAGCATAATAATTAACCAAAAAATAACACAAATACCAGCTATTCCATAACTAAACATCGCACTAGGTCCATAAGTGTACATAAGATTTCCATCACTATAAATATTTAATGGAATCATCAAAATAATTAAACTGGATATCAAATAAATAGCTAATAAAATATAAAAAGATTTTTTAAAATAAATTTTTCCTGGTTTTTCTAAGTTTTCTTCATCACCACTACGATTTTTTTTCGATGATATAACAAAAATGTAGTAAGTAAATAAGAAAACCCACCCTAGTATTCCTACCAAATACAGTTTACATAACGGATTAGCAAAAAAATGAGTCGGATTAACAATAGCTAAATAAACACTTGCCATATCTAATATTAAAGTAACAAAAGTAACAATAAGTAATCCTAAGTAAATTTTATTTTCTAATGTATTTCGTTTTTTCTTCGTACAATAAATAATCGTAATTAATCCTAAATAAAATAAACTAGCGATTTGAAAATATAAACTGCCCATTACTATACACCCCATACTTTTCTTAAATAGTATAGCATATATTGAACAAAATGAAAAATAAATTTTTCATGTCCCAGTCGTTACCTTCTGGGTTTTCTGCTTCATCGATAAAGTAACCTTTATTCTCCACAGACTTAACACGTGATAAGTCGCTACCGTAGTTTTTTTATTCATTCATTTTGTATCTATTTCTTTTTTATACTAATTCTTTTACATATTTCCTTATTCCTTCAAATAATATATTCATACTAGCATTGATATCTCTATCATGGACACTTCCACATTCTGGACATACCCAATTTCTAACTGATAATTCTTTTACTTTCTCATTCTTATATCCACATTTACTACATTCCTGACTACTTGGATAATAACTATCTATCTGTATATATCGTTTTCCATAATACTTAGCTTTATATTCTAATACACGACATATCTCAGATAAACAAACATCAGTTAGAGATTTAGAGAACTTCTTTTCTTCAATCATCTCTTTTACCTTTAATGTTTCACTTACCACAATATCATTTTCTAATACTAGTTTTTTTGTTATTTGATGAATAAAGTGTTTTCTCGCATTCTTTAACTTCTGAAATAGAATGGCTATTTTTTTCTTCGTCTTATAATAATTACTACTTCCTTTTTCTCTCCTAGCTAATTCTCTTTGTTTTCTCTTGATTCTTTTTTCATATTTTTCTATGATTTTCTCATTCTTTATCTTTTCTCCATCACTTGTAATCACAATATCTTTTATCCCTAAATCTATTCCTACTATTCTTTTAGGGATAATCTTTGGTTCGATATGATTTACTTCTACTAATACACTAACATAATATTTTCCACTTGAATACTCATTTATAGTTGCATTGATGATTCTTCCAGGCAAAGATTCTAAATTTCTATATCCTCTAATCTTTACTTCTTTTAATT
>CALVOU010000053.1 GCA_944350365.1 uncultured Bacilli bacterium | reverse complement strand
GGTAACTTTATCGATGAAGCAGAAAACCCAGGAGGCAACGACTGGGACATGAAAAATTTATTTTTCATTTTGTTCTTGATTAAAGAGTCATATAATTTATCCCCTGTTGGAACAAAGATACTACAAAATTCCAAGTTATATAAATACTCCAAGATTTGTTTACTCAACCTTCTCACCACACTTTGCGTATACTATATCATGCTTAGCTCTATTAGAAAAGAAAATTAACTATTTTTGTACCTTTTTTCCATATTTTGGAAAAAGTAATGGCTAAAATTCAATTTTATGATGAGAAAATAATAAATTTTTAAGAATGAATCTATAAGAGAATAAATCAGATGGTGCCTTCTCTATAAAGTGCTTTCAAACTTGTAAAGTTAAAATTTGTATGTTATGATAGGAGCAATTTTTGAGGGATGAATATGATTAAGGAATTATTACAAAATGCATATGTTAAGATAAAGACGATTTTTCTGAAGAAAACGAATGTAGATAATGTGGATAAAGAATTCGAAGAACTTCTTGGATGTTACAAGGAGTATAAGTATCGATGTGATGAAATCATGGATTTATTATTTAGTTCTAAAGTAAGAGATTATATTATTGAAGATAAAGATGCTACTGATTGCTTAATTTCCATTATTGCTTCACGTTCTAACGAATTAAGAAACTTTTATTTTAATGAACAAACCATAGGTAATATTATCAAGCATGATCGATTAACTCTCCCCCCCTATGGCAGAGTAAGTTTTATCCGAATAAAATCAAATTATTTTCTGAAGAATGGTTTTTACAAGCCCTAACAACAAGAAGAAATACCACCGCAGTAATTGAAGTGATCTGCAAAGAAATAGAAAAGAATCCGGATAATATTGAACTACAAAACACCTTAAAAGAAGGGGTGTTAACCTATTTTCATTATCTAAAAAAAGATTTTTTAGGGAATATTGAAATCATCAGTATTCTAATGAAAAAGTTACCATCTGAGTGGTATGAAGAATTTTTAGAACTGATTTTAGAGGACTTAAAAACTCTCGCAATGACTAATCCAGAAATTAATTGTGATGAAATATTTACAAATTCTTATATCACTTATCATCATAAGGAAGTAAATTTTGAACAAATAGAACATATCGTCAATAAATTTAAAGGAATAAATACGCTATATTATTCGTTTCCCTTGATGACATCATTATTAGAAAAAGCTTTTGACTTTGAAAAAGTAATTCTTAATAAAGAACAGTTAAACAGATTTCATCAGTATCTATTTAATGACTATTGTAAAAATGTGTGGTTAAAAAGAATAGGAGAAAACCAAATTGAAAATTTATATTCCTGTTTTTCTAGAGAAATAATCGATTATCTATTTGATGATGACGGCTTAATGATCTTAGAAGAAAATAATCGTTTTAAAAAGTTATTATATAGTATAATTCCCTATAACCAATTTCCTAACTCCAAATTGTTTATACGGCTATTGAATAAAAATATAAAAGATTCTCCTAGTTATGATGAAAGAATAGAATACTTAACTAACTCATTTCAAGATGAACAAGTGGTATTTCGTTTATTAGATAAAAATATAGAAATCACGGATTATGATCATTTCTATCGGATATTTTTTAATTTGCCAGCTAGTAAACAATTAAAATACTTAAAAACACATTTGGAAGAACTACTCTCATTGGGTAACGAACTTCTATTTCAAGGAATAAAAAGAGAAGCCTACGAAATAGTGAAAGATAGGGTAGATATCAGTACATGGTGCTTTGAAGACGATGATTTAAAAAAAATAATCGAAAACAAGGAAGCTTATTCAGAAGAACAACTAGAAATAATTCTCAGTAACCCCTCCAATTGGTTAACCATTTTGAAACACTATAAAATGGATAAACTATATAAAACGATTTTAAACTGGAATAATAAAAAATTAAATCAACTCTATATGGGGGATGAATCTTTAACTACACTAAGAAAGTTAAATAGATTAGACCGAGTATATAGCATTATAGATGATATAGAAATAGATATTAGACCACTCATGCTAAATACAGCTTCATTGATAGAAATAGGTAAAGAACAAGCAGAAAAATATAAAATGGATAGGTTAAGTAATTACCCAGAAATGCCTAAAATCACAATTGGTGATAAGTATGTTTTCTTTTTCTACCTCCCTAATAGGCTAAAAGATAAGACAATATTATTTGAACTATTAGACTTCTATTTAACAAACACGAAGTATTTATCTACCTTTTATCTACTAAGAAAAAACATTCATGATCAAAAAACTTTACAAGAATATTTTGATAGTAGAAAAGAGTTAATTACCCAAATCGTTAAAGAAAATAAAGAGGATAATCCCTCTTGGCTTATATTTGGAAACCTATCGCAAGAAATACTAGTCAATACATTTAATAAAGAAAGAGAACTAGCTATATTAGATTGTAGTTTATTCGAATATCAAGAGATTTTTGGAGAATATTTTAAAGGAAAATATAGACTTAGTGAAGATATTTTAGTAAGTGATCGATTCATCGAAAAATTTATTGATCATTATTCTGATTTAGAAGAATTAAAAAAAGACTTAAGCTTAGTCACTAATCGAGAAGAAATTATCGAATATTTAACAGATAAAATAAAAAATTACAGTGATAAGAAAAAAGAACTAGTAGAAAGTTTGAATGATTCTAAAGAAGAATTTAAAGCGTATTTAGAAGTTTTAATGAATAGTAGTGTAGATATAGAAAAAAACGAATTTTTAAAAGATATGATCGATATTGTATTTTTTAATCGAAGAATTAAAGAATTGTCTTTAAAATATCAAGGACAAAACTTAGAAAAAATAAAACTAGATATTTTAAATGAAGTGATTAAGAATTCAACAGAAGATATCGCCTCCTCAATTACTAATCCATTAAATAAAGAAATGATTAATGTAGAATATGATTTAGATGGAGAGAAAGTATTTATTCCAACAATAATATATGATGAAGAAGAATTTATTTTCTTAGTTAGAAGAATGAGTAGCGGAAGTCATATAATAAATGGCAATATTGAAGAAAAAGTTGAATTTTTCAGTACCATAACGGATAAAAACCGCTCGATGTATCATGGAGATACAGGGATTAAATGTGGTTATGTAACAATTAAGCCTCAAGATATCATTCAAATAAATTCTTATGATGCGATTAGTAAAAGATCTAGTGGTAATAAATATGTTCGTCCTCATCTAAAATATCCAGAATGGATTTCGATGAAAGAGTTAAATGAAAGAACTAGAAGAAAGGGAAGATATAATGAAATAAGCGCAGAAGGAATCTATCTTCCTGATTATGTAATTAGTTATGATGAACCCAATCGCTTAACTGTAAACTATTCTCATAATCAAAATGTTCCTCTAGTAAAAATTTCAAGAAAAGCTTATCTTAATGCGATAGAAAATAATGAAGATCCATATGCAGATTGGCAATAATTCGTGGTAAAATAAAATCATTCGAAAAAAGTAATCACTAGATAGGAAAATCCTGTGATACAATTAGAGAAAAGGATAAAGACAAAATGTTTAAAATAGAGTAGGAAACTAAATATCCTAAGTTTTGAAAGAGGAGAAGAATATGAAAAATAATTATTTATTAGTACATGGAAGTTTTGGAAGCCCATTTTCTAATTGGATTCCTTGGTTAAGAAAAGAAATAGAAAGTAAAAATTTAGATGTTTATACCCCGGATTTTCCAACTGGAGTTGGTTTTCAAAATTATGAAAATTGGTCTAAACTTCTAATGACTTATGTAGATAGTAATCTTGTGAATGAAAATACCGTAATATTTGCTCATTCTATCGCTCCTGTTTTCGTTTGTAAATTTTTAATAGAGAAGAAGTTTAAAGTAAAGAGATTAGTATTTGTTTGTGGATTTAACCATTATTTTGGAATAGATGAAGCTTATGATACAGTTAACAAAAGTATGTATTTGGATAATTTATCTGATATTAAAAATTATTGTGATGACATTATTTGTTTATATACGGATAATGATCCTTATGTTGCCTATGAAGCGGAAAAAGAATTTGCTGATACGATTACTCAAAATCAAGTGTTAATTCCAGGAGGAGGACATTTAAATTCTGAAAGTGGTTATGACAAATTCTACGAACTTTTAAAATATGTAGAGGAATAAAGAAAGGAAAATGAATAAAAATTTTTCTTTTTTTCTTGACCTAAAGCTAACTTTAGATATTAAAATGAGGTTGATCATGATAAAGAAGTTTTATAGGAGGAAAGGAAAGTGAGAAAGAAACTGATTATTAGCATTCTAGTAATCATCTTAATTAGTGGAGTAGCAATTGGAATATATAGTCTAGTAACAAAGAAAGGGGAAAAGACAATGAATCAAGATAAAATTACAGAAAAACAAAATACTCAAGAAGAAGCAACTTTTAATTTTGAAACGAAAACAGTAACACTAAATAGTGGCTACAAGATGCCGATAAACGGAATTGGAACTTACAGTTTAACTGGAGATGTTTGTTATGATTCAATAATGAGTGCTTTAGAATCAGGGGTAAGACTAATCGATACTGCTTATATGTACAATAACGAAAAAGAAATTGGTCGTGCAATAAAAGATTCTAATATTGATCGTGAAGAACTATTTATTACCACGAAACTTTATCCTAATCAATATAGTAATCCCGAAGAGGCAATCGAAATGGCTCTAGAAAAATTAGATGTAGAATATATTGATTTATTACTTCTTCATCATCCAGGTACCAATGATGTTGAAGCCTATCAGGTAATGGAAGAGTATGTGAGAAAGGGAAAAATACGTTCTATTGGTTTATCTAATTGGTATATCGAAGAATTAGAAGAGCTTATCCCCCAAATTACAATTATGCCAGCTGTGGTTCAAAATGAGATCCATCCTTATTACCAAGAATTAGAAGTTGTCCCCTATGTGCAAAGTTTAGGCATCGTGATGGAAGGGTGGTATCCATTTGGTGGACGTGGGCATACAAGTGAGCTATTCAATGATGAGACAATTGTCGAAATTGCGAATAATCATCAAGTAAGCAACGCTCAAGTAATTTTACGTTGGAACTTACAACGAGGAATTGTCGTAATACCAGGTTCTAGTAATCCAGAACATATTAAAGAAAATACAGAAATTTATCATTTTACTTTAACGGATGAAGAAATGCAAAAGATAGAAGAGTTAAATCGGAATGAAAAACACGATTGGTATTAAAATAATGGTTTTCTCTATTATTTCTAAATAAAATGGAAATCTTAATAATGGAGGTGATTTCAAAATAGTAATAGAAGAACTCTTTTTCCGATAAAGAGATTATGCATTAGAAAAAAAGAGAATAATAAAAATAGAAAAAGTACTTGCGAAGCAAAAGAAATAGATTTAAAATGAAAAATAAGGAGAGATGAATATGGAAAAAGCAAAAGTATATTTTACAAGTGAAGTATCACCAGAAAGTGTCGTAAAAATCTACGAAGCATTAGGTGTTGAATTACCAGGCAAGGTAGCTGTTAAATTACATTCTGGAGAACAAGGTAATCAAAATTATTTACGTCCTGAATTTGTTCAAAAAATGGTGGAAAGAGTAAATGGAACGGTTGTGGAATGTAATACGGCTTATGAAGGGGCTAGAAATACTACAGAAAAACATAAGAAATTGATGGAAGAACATGAATGGTCAAAATATTTCAATGTCGATATCATGGATGAAGAAGGACCAGATATGGAATTAGAAATCCCAAATGGTACACAAATTAAGAAGAATTATGTTGGTAAACATATGGCTAATTATGATTCTATGTTGGTATTATCACATTTTAAAGGTCATGCGATGGGTGGCTTTGGTGGCGCATTAAAACAATTATCGATTGGCTGTGCTTCTTCTTATGGAAAAGCCTATATTCATGGAGCAGGAAATCCTGATGGGGATATGTTCAAAACAGAACAAGTTTCTTTTGTGAAATCCATGGGAGATGCTGCAAGCAGTGTTCATAAATATTTTAATGGTAATATTGCTTACATTAATGCGATGGTAAATATTTCTATTGATTGTGATTGTGATGGAAATGCTTCTGCTCCTTGTATGAAGAATATCGGTATTCTAGCAAGCACTGATCCAGTTGCGATTGATCAAGCATGTATCGATATTGTCTATAATAGTACTGATCCAGGTAAAGATAAATTAATCCACAGAATCGAAGAGAAAAAAGGATTATATATCATCGATACTGCTGAAAAGTTAGGAACAGGAACTAAAGAATACGAACTAATTAATATTGACGAATAAAATAATAAAAAGAGAAGGCCTAAAAAACTTTCTCTTTTCATATGCAAGAAAAAGGAAAATGCAATAGATTCCTCTTGCTTTGTATAAAAACTAAACATTGGAGAATAAAAGAAAAAGAAAATATGATAAAATATTTTTTAATGGTGATATAATGAAAAAACAATATTTAATTTATGCAGATGAATCACATAGAAAAGGAAAATATTTTAGCAATTTTTATGGTGGAGCTTTAATTGACTATACGGAACAGGAAAAAATAAGTAACAAGCTTAATAATAAAAAAGAAGAACTGGGATTATTTCAAGAAGTTAAATGGACAAAAGTTACTGAGCAATATTTAAATAAATATTTAGAGCTAATTGACTATTTCTTTGAATTTGTTAAATGCAATAATTAAAATCAGAATAATGTTTAGACAAAATGCTCAGGTGCCACAAAATTTAACTAGAGAACATGAAGAAAAAGAATACTTTCTTTTATAATATCAATTTATTAAGCATGCCTTTGGTATAGATTACTGCAATCCTGATGAAAAAGATCAAGTAATATTAAAATTGTACTTTGATAAATTACCTGATACTAAAAAGAAAAATAAAGAATTTAAAGGTTATATTTATGCACTTAACGATTTCTTTTGTATTAATAATGTTCATATTTATAACGAAGATATAGCAGAAGTAGATTCTAAAAATCACGTTATATTACAATGTATGGATATTATTTTAGGGGCAATGAATTTTAAATTAAATAATATGGACAAAGAGAAAGATCCAAATAGCAATCGGCGCGGTAAAAGAACAATTGCAAAAGAGAAACTATATAAAAATATATTGAAAAATATTAAATCTATTTATCCTAATTTTAATATTGGAGTTTCTACTAGTAGTCATGGTGATTTTGCTAATAATTGGAAAGATCCATATAGGCATTGGTGCTTTAAATCTAAAAACAGTATATTTAATTCGTCATTAACGAAGAAATCAAAATAAAAACTCCATTCTTCCTACATAAACCTTTCACGTGCTAAACGTGAAGCTTCGGATTGAACAGAGTTCTTATATGACAATAATACCATTTCTAAAGGTAATTGTCAATTATAGCATATACAAACCTAGTGTTTTCTATGCATAGAAATCAATATTGATTATATTTTAATAGTAAAAAATAGTAATTTTTAAGGGTAAATAGTATAAAGTTAATCGTCAACTTTTAACTGAAAATTATTTTCTAAACCGCCAGGATGTGGAATTATAGAAGTAAGTAAACCTCATAATTGTTGGTTATGAATTTTTGATTGTTTTTCAAGATAGGACTAGAGTGACACTAATCACCTTAATATTCATATTTTATATTAGGTGATAAGCAATATGAAAAAATTTTACCCTAATAATTGTTTTATATTAGGACCGACTGGACCTACAGGTCCAACTGGCCCCAGTAATGGTATCGTTGGTCCCACCGGTCCAACGGGTCCAATAGGGATGACAGGTCCGACTGGTTCAACGGGTCCAATAGGGATGACAGGTCCGACTGGATCAACGGGTCC
>CALVOU010000052.1 GCA_944350365.1 uncultured Bacilli bacterium | reverse complement strand
AGTTGTGTTAAACAAAATGACTGATAAAAAAATAAAACAATATATACCAATAAATATAAGGATAATTTAAAACGGATAGTTTATATAACTATATAAAAGCACAATAATATTGTTTATCAGTCACAAAGTATAACAGAACCAACATAAAAAAAGTTCTTAAGAATTACTGGATATCTGTATTTTCTTAAAGAACTTTTCTTTTTATCTTTCGATTTCTACCATTTCGAAGGCTTCGATGATATCTCCTTCTTTAATATCTTGATAATTTTCTAAGGTAATACCACAATCCATTCCTTTGGATACTTCTTTTACTTGATTCTTTTCTCGTTGAATGGTATTAATTTTTCCGGTATATAGAACAACACCATCTCTGATTAATCTAGCTTCATTATTTTGGTTAATTACCCCGTCGGTTACGTGACAACCGGCAATATTACCAATTTTAGAGAACTTGAAAATCTGTCTAATTTCTGCTTCCCCGTTAATTTTTTCTTCAAATAAAGGTTCTAGCATTCCTTTCATGGCATTTTCCATATCTTCTACTACTTTGTAGATAATGTTGTATAAACGAATCTCGATGTTATTTTCTTTGGCAATTTCAGTCGTTTTACTATTTGGACGAACATTGAAACCAATGATAATCGCATTAGAAGCTTTAGCTAAAACAACATCACTTTCGGTAATGGTTCCAACCCCACTACGAATGACTTTTACTCTGACATTTTCGACTTCGATTTTCTCAAGAGACTTTTTCACCGCTTCGGCACTTCCGTTAACATCAGCTTTTAAAATGACATTGATCTCTTGAATACCATCTTGAATATGACCAAATAGATCTTCTAGTGTCATCCCTGATTTATTGGTATCTTGCGCTTTACTACGTACTTTTCTTTCTTCGGCGATTTGTTTTGCTTGTTTCTCTGTTTCAAATGCCATGAATTTATCTCCTGCTTGTGGAGTTTCGTTCAATCCAGTAATTTCTACTGGGGTAGAAGGTAGAGCTTCGACAATATTTTCACCACGATCATTTTTTAAGGTTCTAATCTTTCCAAGACTCGTACCAACGACAACTGGATCTCCTAAACGAAGAGTACCATTTTGAATAAGAAGGGTCGCAACCGTTCCTACCTGTTTATCTAGCCTAGATTCAATCACAGTTCCTGTTGCATAACGATGTGGATTGGCCTTTAACTCTTTCATTTCGGCAACCAGGAGAATATTTTCTAATAATTCAGGAATTCCTTCTTTGGTCATAGCAGATATTTTACTTACTATGACATCTCCACCCCATTCTTCTGGAGTAATTCCATATTCTACTAATTCGGTTAATACTTTTTCAGGATTAGCATTCGGTTTATCCATCTTATTAATCGCCACAATGATTGGTACATCAGCTGCTTTGGCGTGATCGATTGCTTCTTTGGTTTGTGGCATTACTCCATCATCAGCGGCTACAATAATAATGACAATATCCGTAATACTAGCTCCTCTAGCTCTCATTTCCGTAAAAGCTTCGTGACCAGGCGTGTCGATAAAGGTAATCTTTTTTCCATTTACTTCTACTTGGTAAGCACCAATTGCTTGAGTAATTCCTCCTGCTTCTCCACTTACCACATTAGTTTCTCTAATCGCATCTAGTAAAGATGTTTTTCCATGATCAACATGCCCCATGATTGTTACTACTGGAGGACGTTCTACAAGATTTGCTTCATTGTCGATGATTTCATATTCTTCAAAATTAGAAATATCGGCACTTTCTTCCTTTTTTAACGTCTTATCATAATCAACAACTAAGAGTTCAGCTACTTCAAAAGTCAAAGAATGATTTAGAGTAGCCATAATTCCAAGTGCCATTAATTTTTTTATTAGTTCACTCGGTGCGATATTTAAGCTATCCGCTAACTCTTTTACTGTCATATTATCTTTATACAAAACGGTGTTGATATCGGTATCTTGAGTATTAGAAACTAGTTTTTCCCTATGTTTGTACATTTCTTTCTTGTCTTTTAGAAACTGATTATTTTTACTGTCTTTATTAGGTTTATTCTCTTTCTTTTGACGATTCTTCGTCTTTTGTTTTTCTGCTCCTAATTTTGTATTTAGAGCTAGATCTTCTACCTTTTCAAATAAGTCATCATCTTCGATCATCTCTTCAACAACGTAATCTTCTTGATCTTGGATTTCATTATCTAACAAGATAATGTCATCTTGCTCTAGCATATCGTCCTCGTTTTTTACTTTAATATCTAGTTTATCACATAGCTTAAAAATCTCTTCTACCGTTTTATTTACGTCTTGTGCATATTCTAAAACACTCATCATGAAAATCACCCTCCTTTTACTTTACTTCTCATGGTCAATTAAATGTTAAAATGTTCACGTTTCTTTGTTATTATTCTATTATGGATAAAATTATTTTGTCAATAGTTGCCTATTTTATTCGTTGTTTACTCCTTCTTCGATAATTTGTTCAATTTCTTGATAAACTTCATCAGGTATTTCAATTTCTAGATGTTTGGCTAACGCTTTGGTCTTTTTGGCTTTTTCAAGCACTGCTTTATCTTTTTTAATATATGCACCTCGACCATTCATTTTTCCTGTTGGATCCACTTTTACTTCTTGTTCTTTGGTTTTAACGATACGAAGTAACTCTTGTTTTGGTAATTTTTCTTTCGTAATTACACAACTTCGTAAAGGAATCTTTTTTACTTTCATGATTATTCATCCCTAAAGTTTATTCCTGCTTCACGAGCTTGTTCCGTATTTTTAATATCGATTTTATAGTGTGTTAAACGTGAAGCTAAGCGAGCATTATTTCCTTTTTTACCGATTGCTAATGAAAAATTATCGCCATCAGCTACTACTAATGCTTCTTGCTTTTTCGGATCCATAATCAATACTTTTAACTCTTTAGCTGGTGCTAAGGCATTTTCGATAAATACAGCAGGATCTTTATCGTATTTTACAATATCTACTTTTTCGCCATGTAATTCTTCTAAAATGTGAGCAATACGACTTCCTTTTTCTCCTATACAAGCACCGATTGGGTCAACTCGATCATGTTCAGAATAAACCGCAACTTTGCTTCTGTTTCCGGCATCTCTTGCGACACTGTAAATTAAAACGCTTCCTTCATTGATTTCTGGAATTTCTAATTCAAATAAACGTTTTACGAAGCCATAATGAGTACGAGATAATAAGATAAATAATCCTTTACCACCAGCATCTACTTTACTAACGTATACTTTTATTTGACTACCCATTTCAATTTTTTCCCCAGGTATGCATTCTTTCTTTGGTAAAATACCATTACTTCTTCCTAAATTAATATAGTAGTTATCGGTATCTTCTAATTCAACAGTACCAATCAATAATTCATCTTGTTTATCTCCTAAGTCTTCAATAATACTGTTTCGTTCTGCTTCTCTGATCTTTTGAATTAATACTTGTTTAGCAGTAGAAGTGGCTACTCGACCAAATTCCTCTTTAGGAACGATTTCTGTCTCGATGGTATCACCAACATTTAAGCTTTTTTCTTTCTTTCTAGCTTCTGTTAAACTGATTTCTGTATCTAAGTCAATTCCTTCATCGGTATCTTCTTTCTCATCTTCGACAACAGTAACATAAGAATACACTTTGATATCTCCAGTACTTTTATCGATTCTAACATGGGAATTTTGTAGTCCAGTTGAACGTTTATAAGCAGCCATTAAGGCATTTTCCATTGCTTCAAAAATGATACTACGATCAATTCCTTTTTCTTTTTCGACTAAGTCGACTGCTTTCATAAATTCTTTTCCATTCATGATTTTTACTCTTCTCCTTTTGGTTTAGCGTATACATCTAACATGTAAGATTCGTTAATTAAGTCTAATTTATCTAAGATAGGATTTAAAATTCTTGTTGCCATAACTACGACATTTAGAGGAATAATTTCTTCACTATCTAAAATGATGGTTAGAGTATTTTCCCCATTTACTTTTCCGTATGTTACATCGTCGATGAATACACCTAATTCTTTTAATCTTTCTTCTGCTGTGGCAGTTATCTTTTCTTTCATTTCACGCCTCCACAAATAAAACAGAGTGGTTTTTGCCACTCGTTGTAGTACCAGTATAACATAAAATACGTATTTGTCATACTTTTTTTGCTTATTTTATGAGAAATCTTCTTATTTTTTTAAGAATTTACAGATATTTTTTTAAATCTACAAGAAATATCGAGGTGTTCATACAAGAAAATGAAAAACTATTCTAAGTTTAATTATTGAATATATTTGGTAGATAAAAGTTATTTTTGTAGAAAAAAATAGGAAAAAGAAAAGGTTTAATTCTCAAAAATGGTAATTTATCCATTTGTTTTCTAGCTCTTTCTACTCTATAATCTTGGCTGGAACATTTAATCTGTTGGGTGGAGCCTAACTTCAACCAAGAAGGGAGGCGATAATATGGGTAAGAAAGATTTCTTAATCTTTTCTTTAATTCTCATCATCTTCCTTTTATTATTCGTACAAATCATTGTATTAATATAAAAGAAATCCACCTAACTCATTCTATGATTTAGGTGGGTCAAAAAACTGGCAACACTTAACATCAGAGGATTAAGTGTTCCTTTTATCAAGTTTCCTTGATAGTTTCATCATAACATGAATACTTATTTAATACAATAGATTTTAAAACAAAAAACTAAATATATGGCAATCGATTATCTTCTGGATAAATGTTTTTGGATTAATCCTATATTTGTACTATTTTCTAAAGTGATATCTTGACTATCTAAGTATTCTTCTACTGTTTTATTACCATCAAATACCATTTGAATACCAGTAAGAATTTCTTTTTTTTCTTCTTGATTAGATTCTAAATAACGTTCAAATAAATTCACTGCTTTTAATGTCGATGTAATATAAGCAGAGGCCTCTACTCGTTCAGTTCGCGAGTGATTGTTTTCTTCATATAAATCCAATACATATTCTAAGAAACTTCTAAAACGCATTGTCTCACAAACCGTTAACAGTTCTAAAGAATTGTCTAATTCTAAAGTCGCTACTTTTTCTAAAAAGATAGGTAATACTTCTTTATTATGATAATGCTTTGTCATTTGCTTTACCCTTTCTAATTGTGTATGAGTAATTTCATGAACTTTAGTAGCTATGCTAAGTTTTGTAATATTATCTCCTAAACTTATTTTACATATCGGAATAATGACTTTTTTCAGATATTCATCATCAAGAACTAAAGTTAAGAATTTATGACATTTTCCAATCATAGAATGTCCAGATATATATTCTATTGGTATTTGATTAGGGTTAATATATTCTACACTTTTTTTTAATTCTTCATTAAATTTTGAAAGTGTATCTATATCGATCGTATTTCCTTTTATATAACTATTCCATATTTGTTGACATTTTTCTAATGGTAAATATGCAACGGGATGTAGGGTAAAATGAGAAGTCAAAAATTCTTCTGTGTAAACATTTACTTGTTGCTTACTACAGTTAAATTTAAGTACTTTTTGATTAGCTGGTAAACTCGACATTAAACTAGCAATTCGTTTAATTTCTGGTGTTAATTCCATAGGTACTCTGCCTTTTTCGTAGCCATATGCCAATAATTTACTACGAATGATTTTTCCTTCTGATATCCCTTCCATCATTCTCACTCCTTGTCATTAGTGGGGCTTATTTTATCACAGAAGATAGAAAATGTCCAATTTTTTCTATTCACATGCGATTTCTTTACCTCTTTACCAAGTTTCTGTGATAAGATTATTATAGTATACTAAAAAATTTGAGGTGAAGAAAATGAATTATATAAATTATACAATTTTATTATCTTTTTTAATGACTACTTTTCCTTATTTCTACTTCATGAGTCAGAAAAAAGAGTTTACAAACAAATTCAAAAAATACAATAATTTAATTTTTCTTAGCATATGGGGAGTAATCTCTTTTGGTATTAACTTTTTACTTTTGTCTTTTGCCAAAATGGATCCTTATATTCCCGCGATACTAGGTAGTTGTCTAGCTGGTACATTAGTCAATTATTGGTTGATGAAAAAATATATCGATAATCATAAAGTTCTAAAAGGAATTGGTATCTTCTGTTTGTTTTACTTTTCTAGTTTGTTTCAATTAATTCCTATTTGGTTATTTAATATTCATTCTTTAGAAGGAAGTACAGGTAGTTATTTATCTTTATTTTCTAATTTAATTCTTTTTGGGATTCTTCTTTGGATCTACTTTCCAGATATCAAAAAAGATTTCTTAGATTTTAAAAAGAATTTTAATCAATACTTAGATACTGGCTTTAAATGGTGGTTAATTGGGGTTATCGTTATGGTAGTTGCTAATAGTCTTATTCTATTTTTACTTCCAGAAGCGCAAGCAAATAATGAAGAAAGTGTTCAGAGTGTTATTCATGCAGCACCTTGGATTTCTTTAATTAGTATAGGATTTATTGGACCATTTATTGAAGAGATGGTATTTAGAAAATCTTTCCGCGAAGTATTTACGGATAAATGGTTATTCATTCTTATGTCAGGATTAATCTTTGGTAGTCTACATGTCATACTAGCAATTACTTCTCCATGGGATTTTGCATACATTATTCCTTATAGTGCTTTGGGATTTGCCTTTGGTTTGATGTATGTAAAGACAGATAATATTTTTACTTCAATTTCTCTTCATGTATTTCATAACTTTACCTTAGCGTTATTATCTATTGTTGGTACTATGATGGTGATGGTATGATCAGTCGGGAAGAAAAAAGTAAACCTATTGTAGATAAGATGGAAAAAGAGAAAAAAAGAGAAAAACAACATCGTTACTTATTTCGAGTTTTTTTAATCTTCTTTTTTCTCACCTTTTTTGTTGTTGGCTTTTTTTGTTATATGCGCTTTATCGGTACCAATGGGTTGGTCGTTAGAGAATACAAAGTTGTAGATAGTATGCTTCCTACCTCTTTTCACGGCTTTAAAATCGTTCATTTTTCCGATTTACATTATCAATCAACATTTGATTATAATGACTTAAAACACTTAGTTAACGAGATTAATCGATTAAAACCAGATGTTGTCGTGTTTACTGGCGATCTCACTGATCAAGATACTCTTATTCAAGAAGAAGATATCGAAGTCTTAAAAGAACAACTTAATCAAATAGAAGCAACTACAGGATTATATGCAGTTCGAGGAAATCATGATTATGCCAATAATACTTTCGATTTAGTATTTCAAAATACTTCTTTTAAAATATTAGACAATAATTATGATTTAATCTATTCTCATGGTACTACACCTATTTTAATTACTGGAATTGGTAGTATGTTACAAAACGATGATGATATTGTGCAAGCATTTAACTATATTGACAGTGAAAGTTTATATACAATTTCTTTATTTCACGAACCAGACATGATCGATAAAGTAAAGAACTATAACCATGTTAACTTAGCTCTAAGTGGACATTCTCATAATGGGCAAGTAGTGATTCCTAAAATCGGTGCTGTCCTTCGTGTAGATGGCGCTAAAAAGTATCCTAATTCTTATTATCAAGTTGGTGATACTAAACTATATGTTTCTGGAGGATTAGGAACTAGTTTATATAAATTACGGTTATTCAATAGACCTAGTATCAACTTGTATCGATTAGTGGAAGAATAATTTCTTTATTTACTACATTATTAAACAAGCAATTATATGTAAATAGTTCTACGTATAATTGCTTGTTTTTTATTACAGTTTAAAAAACTGTATAAGGGTTAGTTGTAGTTCCATCTCCACCATATATTATTTTCGTTCCTGCTTTAAGCGATATGGCAGGGCGAACGCCGCCAACATCATCAGTATAACCATATGAACGATGTTCCGCTTCGGAAGCCACAACAAGCTCTACGGCCGAATCTTCATTGAAATAGCTAGGAGATGAAGTCCACCACCATTTACTATTATACAAATAGTAGTTATAATTATCTTTCCAATATACTCCCCCTGCTAAAGAAATTTCATCAGCTGTTAATAACGCAACTGGATAGGTTAATGCCCCGTTACCGTTCTCTTCGCTTACTGTAAATTGATCATTTCTATTAATACATTTTAAATTTGGAATTTTATTATCATATAATCGATAGACGGCACTATAATATGTGAATGTAGCATCTACTCCAGTTCCTAATGAATTAGGAGATATACTTCTATCGTTACACCATACCGTGTCTTCTAACTTATCAGTATAATTTACCATATTTTTTCTGTACCAATTGTCTATTACTGTTTTTATTGTTGAATCATGAATATTAGCATGAGTCTCGGCATAACTATTCGATCCTACATTTCCATACATATACCCTACATATGCATTATCATCTGTAGTAGTATTAAATGCGCTATTGGCTATCATAGTAGAGCTTCCTGTTGCGGTGCAAGCTCCATTCTCGTCTGGTGCCCCATTATAAATCAGTTTTACTCCACCGGTCTCGGTTGTTCTTACCATCTTCCAACAGAAGTTCG
>CALVOU010000051.1 GCA_944350365.1 uncultured Bacilli bacterium | reverse complement strand
AAGAATATCCCTTTCTAAATTCATCTTAAGCACTTTTATTATATCACCATCCCTCAAAAACTACAACATAGCGAAATTTTTTAATAATTTATTTTGAATTTTTAATTTCTTGTCTGGACTCAATTTTAAATAATAATTAGGAACAGAAAAACACAAATGTCCATTACTTTCTTCTACCAAAATAGTAGATAAAACTTTTCCTCAATCTCAGGATCCCAACCATTTCAACATAAACATTGTTAATTTTATTTTCCTTCATAATACATCCTCATAAATTTTTCATATAGCTGTTGACAAGAAGCCGCATCCATCGCTTCCTTATCTTGATAAGGATTAAAAATGCCTAACTTCTGATATTTTTCATCTCCTAGTTTATGATAAGGTAAAAATTCAATTTTTTGAACATTCTTTATCTTTTTGATTGTTTCTTTTAATCCATTCAGATACTCGTCATTATCCATTAACCCAGGCACAATCACTTGTCTAATCCAAACAGATACATCACTTTTGTTCATTGCTTCAATAAACTTCAAGGAGTCATCAATTTCGTGTCCGGTTAAATCTTTATATCCTTCTGGTGTTACCTGTTTAATATCAAATAAAACTAAGTCAACATACGATAAAATCTCATCATAGTCACCATTTCCAACACCAGCTGTATCTAGGGCAATATGAACGCCTTCTTTTTTTAGGAGTTTACACACTTCGATCACGAATTCACTTTGTAAAAGAGGTTCCCCTCCAGAAAAAGTTACCCCACCACTATTTCTTTTAAAATAAGGTTTATTTCGTAACACTTTACGGGCTAACTCTTCTGGAGTATAATTCTCTTTCCCTTTTACCCACATCTCGGGATTATGGCAATACTTACAACGTAATCTACATCCACTTAAGAAAACAACTGTTCTAATTCCTGGACCATCTACTAAACCGAAAGTCTCTAAGGAATCAACACTACCTTTACTCATTATATTTTCTCGTGGAATGTTCTAGCGATTACTTCTTCTTGTTGTTTTCTTGTTAAACGATTAAAGCGAACAGCGTATCCAGATACACGGATCGTTAGTAATGGATATTTATCAGGATCTTCCATTGCTTCAATTAATGTCTCACGATTTAACACGTTAACATTTAAGTGATGAGCACCTTGAATAAAGTAACCATCTAATAAACTAACTAAATTTTCTACTTGTTCTTCTTTTGTATGACCTAAAGTTGTTGGTACGATAGAAAAAGTATTACTAATACCATCACGGCAACAATCTCCATAGTTAATTTTCGCAACTGAATTCAAACTAGCAATTGCTCCACTAGCATCTCTACCATGCATAGGATTAGCACCAGGTGCGAATGGAATTCCTGCTTTTCTACCATCTGGAGTAGATCCAGTCTTAGAACCATAAACAACATTTGAAGTGATCGTTAAAACAGATAATGTTGGATGAGCATCACGATAACATGGATGTTTCTTTAACTCTGCTGAGAATTTTTCCAATACTTCAACAGCGATAGAATCTACACGATCATCATCATTACCATATTTAGGGAAATCTCCTTCGATTTCAAAATCAACAGCAATCCCCTCTTCATTACGAATTGGTTTTACTTTAGCATATTTGATTGCAGATAAACTATCAGCAACAACCGATAACCCAGCAACACCATACGCCATCAAGCGGTTGACATTCGTATCATGTAAAGCCATCTGTCCAGCTTCATAAGCATATTTGTCATGCATGTAATGAATAATATTCATCGCATTCGCATAAATTTCAGCTACTTTTTCAAGCATTCTGAAATAAGACTCTTTTACCTTATTATAATCTAATACCTCATCTGTCATCTTTTCAAAACCAGGTACAATTAAACCACCTTTAACTTCATCAACGCCACCATTCATTGAATAAAGTAACGCTTTAGCTAAGTTACAACGAGCACCAAAGAATTGCATATCTTTTCCTTCGCGCATAGCTGAAACACAACAAGCAATTGCGTAATCATCACCATAAATTGGACGCATAACATCATCATTCTCATATTGAATTGCATCGGTATTGATACTCATCTTTGCGCAATATTTCTTGAATGATTCTGGTAATTTTTCACTCCATAAAACCGTCATATTAGGCTCTGGTGCTGGGTCTAGATTTGTCAAAGTGTGTAAAATACGATAACTTGTTTTCGTTACCATACTAGTATGAGTATCTTCAGTAATACCACTAATTGAACAAGTAACCCAAGTTGGATCTCCTGAGAATAATTCATCATATTCTGGAGTTCTTAAATGGCGAACTAAACGAAGTTTAATAATGAATTGGTCAATCAACTCTTGAGCGCCAACCTCATCCAAAGTACCTTCTTCCATATCACGAGTAATATAAATATCTAAGAAGGCATCTACTCTTCCTAAACTCATAGCTGCACCATTATTCTCTTTAACAGCAGCTAAATAACCAAAATATGTCCATTGAACAGCTTCTTTACTATTACGAGCAGGTTTAGAAATATCATAACCGTACTTAGCAGCCATCTTCTTAATTTCGTCTAAAGCACGATACTGCATCGAAACGTCTTCTCTTAACTGAATCAATTCATTCGTCATTGGTCCAAGTAATTGTTCGAAATCTTTTTTCTTTTCTGCCATCAAGAAATCGATTCCGTATAAAGCTACACGACGATAATCACCAATAATACGACCACGTCCATAAGCATCAGGTAATCCTGTCAATAAACCAACATGTCTTGCTTTCTTGATTTCATCAGTATAAGCATCAAAAACACCTTGATTATGTGTCTTTCTAAACTCATTAAAATACTTATCCACCGTTGGATTAAGTTGATATCCGTATGCCTCAAGCTCTTGATATACCATTCTAATCCCACCATAAGGATTAACGATTCTCTTTAATGGGGCATCTGTTTGAAGCCCAACGATCACCTCATTATCTTTATCGATATATCCCGCTTCATAGGCATTAATTCCTGACATATGATCAGTATCAATATCTAATACATGTTTTTTTAATTCTTCTTTTAATAAGTCACTACATTTATCCCAAACAGTTTTAGTTCTAGGTGTAGTACCCACTAAAAATTGTTCATCATCTTGGTAAGGTCTATAGTTAAGTTGGATAAAGTCACGAACATTGATTTCTGTCGTCCATTTTCCTTCTTTAAAACCTCTCCATTCTTCTTTCATTTTATACCTCCTTTTTACAGTAATTAGTATACCACAAAAGAGTAATTTCTAATATCTATTTCACACCTTATTGACATTTTTTTATTGACTATTCGAAATTTCATTATAAAAGCAATAAATTATTTTTAAAACTAGGCGAGAGTTCTAATTCAATCAAAAAATTCTTCATATATTAAACTAGAAAGGAGGATAAAAAATGAAAAAAGACGATTGTGAAAATCGCTTTCCAAGACTACCCTTTGGCTGTTTTCTAATAGGACCAACTGGACCTACTGGGCCAACAGGACCATGTACTGGTGAAACAGGACCAACGGGACCTACCGGGCCAACAGGACCGACTGGACCAATGGGATTTGCCGGGCTACCTGGAGCGACTGGACCTACTGGACCTACAGGGTCAACAGGTGCTACAGGTTTAACAGGACCAACTGGACCAACAGCTACATATAAAAATTTCTTCCATCAAAAAAGAAATGGAATTTACTCCACTTCCCGAATCGAAAAATCTAAAGCATTAATTTTAGACATAATCTCAACGACTTGTTTTTCTTTTTTTACTTTGGCTAGCAACATTCCCGTTTCTAAAAAAACTTGATAAGATTCCACTCCTTTAATGGTACTTAAACAATTTTCCACTCGTCTTTTACACCCATCACATTTCATACCATCAATCTTAAATTTTACTTCCATTTTCGTTTTACACCTCCTAAGCGCAAAGAATTCATAACTACCGTTAAACTACTAAGGGTCATTGCTAAACTGCCTATTATTGGATTCATCGTAATACCAACAAAAGAAAATACCCCCATCGCAATCGGAATCATACAAAGATTATAGAAAAAAGCCCAAAATAAATTTTGCCTAATTAATTGATAAGAACGCTTACTAATATCGATAAAGTCTAAAATATTAGCAAGATTATTGTTCATTAAAATCACATCTGCTGAGTCCATCGCTACATCCGTTGCCTGATTAATACTAATTCCAATCGTGGCATTAATCAAAGCCGGCGCATCATTAATCCCGTCCCCTACCATAATGACCTTTTTATTTTCACTCGCTAAATCCTTAATATAATTTGCCTTTTCCTTTGGCATAATATCCGCTTTTACATTATTCTTCTTAATTCCAAGCTCAGAAGCTACTTGCTTAGCTACTTCTAAGTGATCTCCCGTTAACATTACCACTTCAATTCCTCGCTGCCCAGCTTCATAAATCGCCCGCTTCGTGTCTTCTCTCACGACATCTTTAACTCCAATAATACCAATTAATTTTTTATTGCGAACAACATAAATAATACTACATCCCGCTTTCGTTAATCTTTCTTCTTCTGAACCATAATGATTATCTATATTCAAATAAGTAAGTAGCTTATGATTGCCTAAATGATAGATATCCTTACCAATTCTGCCACTCAAACCAAGCCCTGATAAGCTTTCAAAATCACGAACATTTAACTTTTCAGTTACCGTAAATGCAGTCCTAATTGGATGTGTAGAATAGCTTTCTAAATTACTAACAATATTTAAAAATTTTTGACTCGTTAAACTAGAATCATGTTGAAAATCAAAGACACTAAGTTTTCCTAATGTCAAAGTACCCGTTTTATCAAACACAATCGTATCGATTGTTTTCGCCTTTTCTAGCACCTCGCCATTTTTCAAAAACAATCCTTTTTTCGCACACAAACCATTACTAACAACTACTACTAACGGTACAGCTAAACCTAATGCACAAGGACAAGCAACAACTAGTACCGTAACAAAACGAGTAAAACTAATTTCAAAAGATAAACCAAGTAAAAGATTAATCACCAAAGTAAAAACCGCTAAAATAACAATGATTGGCACAAAATAACCACTGATTTTATCCGCTAATTTTTGAATTTTACTTTTCGTATTGGTAGCTTCAACTACCATTTTTACAATTTCAGAAATCGTTGAGTCACGGCCAATTTTCTCTGCTTGATATTCAATATAGCCATCATAGCAAATAGAACCAGCTATTACTTTTTTGTTTTCTACCTTTAATACAGGCACACTCTCTCCCGTAATAAAACTCTCATCAACATACGTTTTGCCACTAACAACAACACCATCAACTGCGATTTTGTCTCCTGCTTTAGCAATTAAAATATCTCCTGAAGAAACTTCGTCGATTGTCACTTCTTTTTCACCATTATCTACTTTTAAAGTTGCCCGAGATGGCGTAATTTGGACTAATTTTTGAATCGCACCTCTCGTTTTATCTTTACTAAATGATTCAATATAGCGCCCGAGTTTTACAAAATAAATTACCATCGAAGAAGATTCAAAATATAAATGATGTAAATACATAGTATCTCCTGAAAGAATCATCACATATCCATATAAACTATAAATCATACTAAAGAAAACACTAAACAACACAAGAGTATCCATATTAGGCATTTTATGAATTAAATTCAAAAAACCACTTTTTAAAATATCTCTTCCAAAGAAAAGAAAAATCAAACTAATCAAAAGTAAAATAGTCGATAAAACCGTAGGAGAAGAAAGAAAAGAAATGACGGGAAAGCCTAACATCTCACCCATACCAAGATACATCATCATCAAAAGAAGAAACGCTAACAGAATATAAACTTTTTTATCTTCCTTCTTAACTTCAAAATCGCCTACTCCCTTAAACTCTCCTAAACTTTGAAAACCGGCTTCCTTAACAAAACGCTCCAAATCTTTTACTTCCAAATTTTCATATTCGATAGTCGCCAAAGAAAGTACTAAGTTAACAGAAGCCGATAAAACACCATTTTGTTTTAATAGATACTTTTCTAATCCAGACGAACAAGCACTACAAGTCATCCCATCTATTCTTAAAACTATCTTTTTCATTTAACTACCCCTTTCTACTTTCTTCTATTATACTTCTATTTTTTATTTTATCTAATTTTTTTGATCATTTTATTTATCTGTTCTCTAGTAGTATTTATATAATTTATCTCATCTACTGTGAAATTGTTCTCCATAACTGTCTCTTGTTTTTCCTGTTCTGAATAATAGTCCCAGTCAATGATATATTGACGAAGTAATTGTCTTCTTTGGTATAATTCACTTTTCTTTCCTAAAAGTACCCCTTGATCAAATTTTAAAGGGACAAAATAACTTTCTTCTATATCTTCTGCTTCTAAACCGTAATCCTTAATTTTAGTTAGTTTTTTATTCTCATCTGTTTCTAACCCTACATCTAAGATTTGATATTCTTTCATTGTTTTCAAATAACGAACAAAAGCCGTATAGATTAATTGTTGTTCTTCTGAAGTTAAGTGATACTCCGTAACTAATAATTTATACATCTCTACAATATCATCTACTGTTTGTTTACTATCTTTATCCACATTAATTTCTTCAATTAAATAATTGTATAACTCTTCTAACCAAGCATCTTCGCGTTGTTGTCTAGTTTGTAAGAAAACTTGATGACGAATTGCTTCTTCTAAAGTAATTACCCGTTTACTCATATCTTGCAAAACACGATTACTATCTAATCCTAACTCCAATAACATATGCTTCACTAAATGTCCATATTTCTCATATACCCAAGTAGCAGTTTTCTTTTGTCCATGATGAAGATAATCAATTAAACTACGATTAATTAACTGTTCTAAAGAATCATGTTCACAAAATTCTTGTAACCTAACAGCTCGACTAACTACTTCATAATTATAACCATTCTCTAAACAGAAAGCTTTTAAGGTTTTTCCCTGATAAACAAGTGGTGATTGTTTTTGCCTACTATTGTTTGTAGATTCTTTATCTTTAGTTCTTTCTAAATATGATTTCAAAGTTTCAAAATCAATATCAAAGTACTTCAAAATTTCTTCAACAGAAACTTCTTCTCGCCTACTTTTTCTTCTTTTTTCCCTTAAATTGGATAAACAACTAACTACACGACTTGCCTTAATAGAATCACCATGAAACAAATTCGTATACTTTTCAATCGTAGAGAAAGTATTCTTTCTTTCTGCCAATTTCTCTTTAGAATCAAAAATTCCTCTTTCTTCATAATATTGTCTTGCCTCAGAATCTAACTTAATTTTTCCACTTTTTAAATCTTTAATTCTTGTACCTATATTGATTTTTTGATCATTAATTTCTATCACAGTTCTAGTGGGTATTTTCCAATAATCTTTGTCAGGATTTTCCTTCTTCCATATTTCTAAAGCCTCGCGATACTTTTTCTCACTAATTCTTTTACTATCTAACACTCCTTTTGATTCCCAGTACTCACGAACATCTTCATCTAATTTATCTAGATTACGTTTCATAGTGTTTATTCTTACACCAATTCTAATTTTTTTTCCATCCACTTCTACTACCGCTTTTCGAGTAATATCTCTATATTCTTTATCGGGATTTTCTCTTTTCCATATCTCTAGTGCTTCACGGTATTCTTCTTCAGTAACACTATTTCTTTTCCGTTCTAGTACGCCTTTTGATTCCCAATACCTACGAACATCTTCATCTAATTTATCTAGATTATGTTTCATAGTGTTTATTCTCGCACCAAGCTTTATTTGTTTGCCATTTACCATAACTGTAGCATTATAAGGAAATTCCCCAAATTCTTTATCCAGGTTTTCTCTTTTCCATATTTCCAAAGCTTCTCGGTATTCTTCTTCCGTAACACTATTTCTTTTCCGTTCTAGTACTCCTTTTGATTCCCAATACCTACGAACATCTTCATCTAATTTATCTAGATTACATTTCATAGTGCTTATTCTCGCACCAAGCTTTATTTGTTTCCCATTTACTTCTACTACCACTCTTTGAGGAATATCTCTATATTCCTTATCAGGATTTTCCTTCTTCCATATTTCTAAAGCTTCACGATACTTTTTCTCACTAATTCTTTTACTATCTAACACTCCTTTTGATTCCCAGTACTCACGAACATCTTCATCTAATCGATCTAAGTGAAGTTTCATCATGCTTATTCTGGCACCAATCCTAATTTTTTTCCTATTTACCACAACTGTAGCCTTAAAAGGGATATCTCTATATTCCTTATCGGGATTTTCCTTCTTCCATATCTCTAGTGCCTCACGGTATTCTTCTTCAGTAACACTATTTCTTTTCCGTTCTAGTACGCCTTTTGATTCCCAGTACTCACGAACATTTTCATCTAATTTATCTAGATTACGTTTCATGGTGCTTATTCTCACACCAAGCTTTATTTGTTTTCCATTTACCATGACTGTAGCCTTATAAGGAATTTCCCCAAATTCTTTATCAAGGTTTTCTCTTTTCCATATTTCCAAAGCTTCACGGTATTCTTCTTCAGTAACACTATTTCTTTTCCGTTCTAGTACGCCTTTTGATTCCCAGTACTCAAGAACATCTTCATCTAATTTATCTAGATTACGTTTCATAGTGTTTATTCTTACACCAAGCTTTATTTGTTTTCCATTTACTTCTACTACCACTCTTTGAGGAATATCTCTATATTCCTTATCGGGATTTTCTCTTTTCCATATCTCTAGTGCTTCTCGGTATTCTTCTTCCGTTACCAT
>CALVOU010000050.1 GCA_944350365.1 uncultured Bacilli bacterium | reverse complement strand
TAATTATCTCACTCCTGCCCAATACAAAAATTTACATTTTCAAAAATAAATTGTCTACTTTTTCTTGACTTATGCATACTCTATTTTAGATTATTATACCCTACTTATAAAAATAATTCTACCTCTACTAAAATATTTTATAAAAATATTTACTAAATTTTTCAGCATTAAAACCATACATATAATATCCATAACAAGATTTTTTATACATTATAAAATATTTGGATCAAAAAAAGGCCCATAAAATGAATCATTTCCTATATATTTTTATCATTTAGAAACCATAAGTAATCGTTACTGTACCCGAACCAGTTATATTACCCAAGAGTTTGAATTTCCATACAATTGTATACTATTAGAATTATCACCACTAATAATTCAATTAAAGTAAAACCCATTTTTCTCAATTTCTTATTCATTTTACGACTCCTTATATTCTTTTATAATATAAGTTACCCCCTCCCAAAAAAAAAAGCCATTTTAACAAGGGGATTTTATAATTTTTTTAGGCACTTTTTATAGGGAGTGTATAGTAAAAGGAAGGATGTGGTATCGTGTCAAGAAAATACGATAATAATTTTAAATCTATGATTGTTAATTTGATTATCAATGAAAAATATTCCACTATTAAAACTGCTGAACAATTTGATATTCCTATTATCTTCTTATAAAGTCTCTATTTTGCATGCCATTAGTTATGAGATTGTCGATAACGGTTCAATAACTCTTTTTGATGACTATAGAGCTTACTATTATCTTGATAAATCTCAGACTCATTTTTTAAATCACAAATCATTGAGTACACTTGATATTCTGGTTGCCACGCATCTGCCCATTCCTCAAGTTCTTGCACGATTTCTTGTAATACATAACTAGAACTCTTTAACCCTCGCATATATAAATCTTGTTTTTCAATAAATTTCCGAAACATTATCAACGTTTCCTTTTGCTGACATTGTTCAAGGGCTCTCTTTATCTGAGGAAGAAAAACATCTTGATAATAGTCGGGATATACACTTTCTAATGGATAAAGAAGACTCTCACTTGCCAACATTACTTTATCTTGTATTTCTCCATCCACACAGTCAGAAATTTCATCAAGATAAACTCTACAGTTTTCAAAAGAATCTATTAAATTATCTTCCACTTTTTCCATATAGAAAATAGGATGTTCAAACCTATTTTTTTTAAAACTTCTAAAAACATGACTACCATAGGCCATAATATCAATACAACGCATAAAAAATACTTGTTGTTCTGAACTTATGCAAAGATCATATAATTCTTCCAATCGCTCTAAACTAAATCGACGATTGAGATGATCATAATCCTTTAAAACTAATAAATTTTCTAACATTTCAGCATTAAAATTTGTCGTATATAGATTAAACTGTTTAGCTAGTTTACTTTCATCCTGTAGTAAAATTCTCATTTCTTCTTTTCCTGTCAATTGGATATATTTTTTTAATTCATCTTGCCACATACTTTTTCTTTCTCCCATATTCCATTATTCTACACGTAATAGTCTTAAATTTCAAGAAAAAAGATAGGAAACAGCCAACTTCCTATCTATACATCTTTATTTCTTGCAGCTTTAAATAAACGATGCCACATTTTATCAGTTGAGTAATTTAAAATACCTACTTTATAGATTCTTAATCCATATTTAATGGTGAAATATAAGAAGACAATTAAAACCGCAATCGAGATCAAAGAATCAAAAATATTAATTTGCCCAATTACCAACAAAGCTGGCGACAATAGGCATGACAAGAACGGTATATAAGATAAAATTCGAATGAAAATACTTCCTTCAAACATACCTGCCATAATCGCTAAGTAATAACCAACTAAGCTGATCATGATGATTGGGGTTTGAATTTGTTGAAAATCCTCCATATTTACCGTCATCGAAGCTAATATTCCTGCTACTAATGAGTAGGCAATAAAAGATAAAATCATCAAGATTAACGTAATTGGAATAACATAGACTAATTGATCTACAAATCCAGTTTCTACTAAGGTTTGCCAGATTTCAGAAAATTCTGTTGTTATACTACCGGTGATGTTAGTTCCTGTCGCTAGAAGATTTCTTAAAAATAAACCAATACCAGCATAAAGAATCAATAATATTCCTTGCGTAATTACAAAGACATTGCTGGCTAATACTTTAGAGAAAAAATGGACTTTAGGACTGACATTAGAAATGATAATCTCCATACTTCTTGTTGATTTTTCTTCGTTAATTTCCGTACCGATCATCTGAATCAAAAATAGAACTAACATAAAGAAAGGTAAAATTACCGTTGGAAATACAGTTCCCATGATGAGTGACATATTTTCATCTTCATTTTGCGAAGCATCGTCTAAAATAATTCTATCAATTGTAACTGGAGTATTAATTTTTTCTAACTCTTCAAGATCAATATCAGTTAGGCTCATGGCGACTTCGGTTTTAGTAGCCGATAACACTTGAACTAATAATTGATAAACCATCGTATCGATCTTTTGATCAGAAATCACTTTTGCTTCTAGATAATTATCTTCATTATTAGAAAAAACAATTCCGATTTTATCAGTATCTACTAATTCTTTTTCTAAGTTTTGTTGGTTACCAGAATAGACCTCAATACTAGCTTCATATTCTGTCGTGAGTAATTGTTTATACTCCTGTATATAGTTTTCAAACGTCTGATCAATGTTTGAATAATTTGTCTCATTTAGCAAAACAATTTCTGTCTTTTGATCGAAATCTCCTCCAAAGAACTGAATAATACTATCAACATTGATTAACCCAATAATTAAAATAGCTAGTAAAATATTGGCAATGAAAAACCATTTGGTTTTGATTTTTTTCTTTAAACTTAATCCCGTTAAATACCAAAATTTACTCGTCATATGCTTCCCCTACTTTCGCAATAAATATTTCATTTAAGGATGGCTCTTCGACAACAAACTTGGTAATTTTGTTTTTAGATACTGCTTTAAATACTCGATCTACATCTGTTTCGCTAGCGATTTTCACGATGAATTCACCAGCTGTTTTCTCTACCGAAACCACTCCCTTAATTTTTTCTAATTCTTTCTTCTCAACATCGCCTCGAATAAAAATATTCTTCTTTTGATAATTTCTTTTTATTTCTTTTAAATACCCTTCAATTACCGGTTTACCTTTTACTAAGATCATTAATTTTTCACAGAATAGTTCAATATGTTCCATTTGATGAGAAGAAAAGATAATTGAACAGCCTTCTTTTTTAAGTTCTAAAATTGCTTCTTTAAACATCTCTACATTGATTGGATCTAAGCCAGTAAATGGTTCATCTAAGATTAATAAACAAGGATGATTAATTACTGCGGAAATAAATTGAATTTTTTGTTGATTACCTTTAGATAATTCTTTAATTTTGCGATTTTTATATTCTGTAATTTTAAAGCGTTCTAACCATTCATCTAAAGCAGCTAAGATGTCTTTTTCTTGCATTCCTTTTAATATACCGTAGTAAAGAAGTTGATCAACGACAGTCATCTTAGTCATTAGGCTTCTCTCTTCTGTCACAAAGCCAATTTTATCGGTAACACTGTAATCGATCTTTTTTCCATCTAAAGTAATTTCTCCTTCTGTAGGTTCTAAAAGACCCATAATCATTCTAAAAGTTGTTGTTTTACCCGCACCATTCGCTCCTAGTAGACCAAATATTTCTCCGTCTTTTACTTCAAAGGAAAGATGATCAACCGCTAAATGGTCGCCATAATATTTTGTGATGTTTTCTACTTTTAACATATGTAACTCTCCTATTTTAATTTTATTTACAAGTAGCTCCTATACTTTCATACAATGATTGTAAATCTTTGGTAGCTACTTTACCATTTTTAATTAATGAGGCATTACTACTATCAATCGCAAGTAATTGATCCGTATCTATTTTCGCATAATCGATCGTTACTTTGCTTGTTAAAGTATTACCTTTAATACTGATTTCATAGTCATAATATTCGATGTCTTTATAAGGCTCATAAGAACCTTCAAGTAAAGCTCGATAAGCATCTAAGTAATTTTCATTATCTGTTGTGATCTTTTCGATAGTATAAACTGTTTGTACATAGCCATCCTTTTCCGTATATTGATAAGTTAAGTCTGAATCTACTCCAGTAGTAATTTCCCCAGTTTTTGTACAAGTAACTGTTGTTTGATTGGAATCATTTGTATTATTATTTTTTTGCTGATTTTCTGTATTTCCACAACCGCTTAGTGTTAATACTAATATAAATAAGATTGCTATACTAAATATTTTTTTTCTTTTATTCATTTTGTCCTCCGTTTTTTTCCTAAATAGAAACTAGTTTAACGATGTTACTCTGTTTATCAAGTAAGTAACACGTTCATATTAATCATATCATACATTACTTAAAAGAGCTAGTTAAACAGATGACAATTTTCTAAAAGAAAAGCGTCCTGTAAAATAAGACGCTTATTCTTCTTCTATATCTAATTTTTCTAGTCTTTTACTACAAGTCAATACTATTTTTTGTACTTCGTTTTCTGGGGATACTTCATACTCTATCCATCCTTTTTGAAACAATAAATTTTTTATCTCCCGACAAGCATCCTTCTCGTCTTCAAACAAGATAAAATAATCTTCATATAATTCTTCATGAGAGGCTTCATTTAAAAGTGTTGAATAATTATCAGCCAACTTTTCTTCTATCATTAAAATGCTGTTTAAATAATCTCGGTCATTCATTATTTTACTTTCTTCTACTTGGCAACAAGGATTTTTTATTTCTTGATTAATCTTCATCTTCATCCTCCTCTACTTGTCTATCCCCTTTTAAAATCGAAAGATGTAATTGTAAGTGGTTATAATGCATGACCATTAGAGCATGAAACAACTCCATAATTTCTTCATCCATTCCTTGTTCTAGAAAAAGATGTAGTTGTTTCCAAAGAACAAGTTCCTGTTCAAACGCACGTTTTAATGAAAAAAGATCTCGAGTTGAAATTATCTGCGGTACTGTATCCATATATATCATCTCCTAATGATATATTGATCCCGTTACCCAAATAACATTCATATGAGATCTAATTTTTTCGATTTTGTTGTTTTCTTTGTTTTTTTCGTATCTTTCGGTTTCTATTTGCCCAGTCGATTTTACTTAAAATTGATGTAATCGATTTTAAAATTTTATCTCCCATAGGCACAGAAATCGTAATTTTTGGGAAAACTTTAAATAAACGACCAACGAAAAAATGATAATGAGATAAAAACTCTTTGATTTGTTTATCTATTTCAGACGTGGAATCTTTTCTTACGTGAGTAATTCGATTACGCAATTTTCCCATAATGATAAAAGTTAAAATCGTATCAGTTATAAATATACATAAACCAATTAAACTAATGATAATTAAAATATTCTTAGGTATTGATTTTAATACACCTATTAGGTAAGGATTTAATATATAGATAAAGACTACTCCTAAAATACCAAATAAGACGGCATTTCCTAAGCAAACTCTCCCTTCAAGGTTAAATCTACGGTCGGAATAGTCCCACCATCTAGCTTTGAATATCTTTTCCATGAAATAACTTGTTACATATTCAAGAATTGAGGCTCCTACTGCCGCTAAAATAAATAAGGTAATGGGATCTTCTTGATAACGGGTTAATAATAAGTGGGCTAATACACCTCCACAACCATAAATTGGACAATAAGGACCAAGTAAAAATCCACGATCTAAAACGATTCTTTTTTCCAAATAAGTGACACATAAGCATTCGATCATCCAGCCAATAATAGAATAACATAAAAATAATAGAAATAATAAACATAGTGTATACATCATAAAACCTCTTTCATTTATCCTATCATATGTAGAGAAAAAAAGAAATATTGAAGTTATTCGTGGATATTATATTTAGGAGCAAAAGTTAAGATAAGTGTCATTTGACCGCTAATATATTCCGTTCCAGCTGGGATACTTTGACTAGTTAAATAGCCATCTCCTATGATTTGATAATCGATATCAGTATAATTTAGATAAGTAGTAACATCTTTTTTACTCCAGAGAGTCATATCAGGAATTATATATTTAGTTCCATTTGTCACTAGGAATACTTTAGTATCTTTATTTAAAGTAATGTTTTTATTTGGATACTGGTTGATTATTCTATCTCCGTTTCCTATCGTAACTACCGTTAAACCATTTTTCTCTAAAGTTGATTTTACGCTAGCAACATCTTGATTCTGGTAGTTTTCTAACGTATAGGTATTATCTGTTGGTGTGACCGGTTCGTCAGCATCATAAATATGATAATACTTACTGATATTTTCTACGACTTCTTTAATGACACTAACTAAAGCATTAGGTGTGTTTGGACTAGGTCGTTTTAGGGTTGCATAGATGATGATTTCAGGATCATCTTTAGGAAACATGCCAGCAAAGCCACGAATAACATCACTTTCTCCGGTTAAATATCCCGTTCCATCTGTACTAGAAATCTGGGCGGTACCAGTCTTGGCAATTAAGCCATACCCTTCCATATTATAGACACTACCGGTTCCTTCTAGCACGACACTCTCCATTAGATCTTTGATTTTATCGGTTGTCTCTTTGGAGGCTACTCGTCCAAGTTCAGTTCTAGTATTTTCTAAAATAATATTTTCATCACTATCGACAATCTTATCTACAATATATGGCTGTAATAAAATGCCATCATTAGCAACAGAGGTTAAAGCCTTAATATTTTGAATCGATGTTGTCATAATTCCTTGACCAAATCCAGCATTGAATACTTCGGTTTCATATTTAAAATTGATTTTACCAGATACTTCTTTTGATAATTCAATTCCTGTCTTACTTCCAAAGCCTAGCTTTTTATAATAATCCATCAAGGTCTCTCGACTCATATATTTATCAATTAAAGTAACAATACCTACATTACTAGATAAAGCGAAACCACGATCATAGCTAATAACTCCCCAACCATTTCGGTCGTGGTCACCAATTACTGTTCCATCAGTCGTGGTAAAAGTACCGGATTGAAAGGTTTCTTCGCCATTATATACGCCTGCTTCCATTGCCGCCATGTAGGAAAATATTTTCATCGTACTACCTGGTTCGATCGCAACGGAAATGTTTGGATCTAAATAATTGATAATATCCCTTTCATTAGGATCAAAAGAAGGCGTAGTACTTATTCCTAAAATTTTACCGGTTTTTGCTTCTGCAACAATGATATTTAACTGTTCAAAATTATATTTATCACTCGCATTTTCTAAAGCCTGTTCTAAAAAGAATTGAACATTAGAATCGACAGTTAAGTAAATATTATCTCCATCTTTTGCTTCTTGAATTTGTTCTTTAGTATTGGCAATCTTATATCCTCGTAAATCTTTTTGATATTCTTTATAACCATCTGTACCAGTCAGTTCATCATTAAATAATGCTTCAATACCTAATTCTCCGGTAATTTTACCATTTTCATCGCTCTTGGCATAGCCTAACGTATAAGATAAAAAGTCTCCTTTAGGATAATAACGCTTCTGGGTTTCAATAAAGTCAATACCATCTAAGTTTAAAGCGACAATCTTATCTTTAACGAGTTCAGTTAACCCTTTTCCTTTACTACCAAACTCGGTCTGATAAGGTGTTTCTCCAGTTGAAGTTTTTCTATTTAATAAAGCTAAGATATCTTCTTTGCTCATATCGATTACAGTCGATAACTTTTCAGCAGTTAGTTCCTTATTTTTTACATAATTTCCTTCCCCACGAGATTCAGCAAGATAAGCAATTAAGGTATAGGAATAGACATTTTGGGCAAGAATATCCCCATTTACATCATAGATTGTCCCTCTTTTCGCAAGGATTGTCTCATGTTCTGTTGTACGAGAAGCCGCAAAATCTTTTAGATTCTTACCATCTACTTCAGTCGATAAAGATAATACTCCCGCTCTAATCGCTAAGATCATGATAATCACAAAAGTAAGGCCTAATACAAAATTAGCCATTTTAATATTTGGATTTATTGTCTTTTTCTTTTTTTTCTTATTTTTCTTATCCATGCTTTTTATCCATCCCTTATCTTGATAACATTATACCAAGAAGATAGGACTTTTTCTAGTAATACTCACAAGAAATCGTTAGAAAAATGTAAAGATAGTAGTAGTTCTATGCAGTTCCATACAGTCCCTGGCATTTCCAGAACATTTTTAAATCGGTACCACATCTGTGACACCGATTTCCTTCATCCTATTTCTTTTTTATCTTTTTTCGTACAGAATAATTAAAACTAAATTATTCCCTTTCTATTCTATCACATATGGATTAGTACTCGTTCCATCTCCGTCAATTATTTTTGTACCCATTTTAAGTGATACAGCTGGGCGGATGCCATACAATGCTGCTACCCAACGTGCATCCAAGAGTCCAGCCAAAGCAACACTCCAAACGCCTGCATTTACATGATACGAATAAAAGTTAAACGGCGACAAAGACCACCAATAAGTATTATTATACAAATAATAAGTATTATTATTATTTCCATCAACTGCCCCTGCATACGCGATTTCATCAGCTGTAAGTAATGCTATTGGATAGTTCAAAACACCGTTTCCATTTTCACTACTTACGGTAAATTTATCGTTTTCATTTATGCACACTAAACTTGGTATCTTATTAACTCGTAATCTATTTCGAGATCCATACATTGTTCCTTCTTTTCCTATTCCTGTTCCCGGATAAGAACTATTCTGTACTACACTTCGGTCATTACACCATACTGTATCTTCTAGTTTATTTGTATAGGTAGTCATATTTTCACTATACCATTCATCAATTACTGTCTTGATTGTTGAATCGTTCGTATTCGCATGGGTTTCTTCATATGTACTTGAACCTGCAGTTCCATACATATATCCTACATAAGCATTATCATCAAAATTAGTATTGAACGCTATCGAGGAGTTTATCATTGTGGATTCTCCCGTTGCAGTGCATTGTCCTGATTCATCAGGTGTTCCATTATAGATTAACTTTACTCCTCCTGTTTCTGTCG
>CALVOU010000049.1 GCA_944350365.1 uncultured Bacilli bacterium | reverse complement strand
TGAAATTGGCACAAAAGTTAAGTTAACAGTAACGTAGTGTTGTATAATATTGAAGAACAACCTTTTATAATCAAAGATGACCAGTGTAGATACTGGTCATTTAGTTTGAGTGGAGAAAATATTCAATCTTTTGTATAAATAGCTATTTCTCGTAAATTTATTTAATCGAGGTAGAAGATTAGGCTGTCCTGCACCTGTACATAGCATTTTGTGTTCGGTTGAAATAGCGATCATTATAGAGGAGGTACCAAAAAAGTATCAAGCGGCTAGTTGGTTTGTTTAGTTTAGTTGAAGCACTTTTGATACCTGAACTGGGTTATAATGACTACCCCACATTTTTCAGTCATGTTAGCTATTTCTCTGGTAGAGTTTAAGTGATATTTTGAGTTCATAAAGGAGTTCTTCTTTCTGTGCGTTTGTGTATTCAAACTAATCATATGAGAAAAGAACTCCTTTTGTTAATGCTTAGAGGAATAAATTTAAGGCATCGCTCATCCGTGCACAAATTATTTTATAGTCCCTAAAAGTATTGTTTTATTAAAGTCAAATACTTTGTTTTCTGATATCATTAATAAAGAAAGTATAAGTTACAGAAGATGATAAAAATGGAAGAACAGTTAAGCTTATTTTCGACTGATGATCTAAATTCTAAAGAATTAAAGCCTGAAGATAAAGAGAAAAGTACGCAAGCTAGTTATTCGGCGTGGGGATGGTTATTTCAAGTTACTGCTGCTATAGTGATGGGACTAAAATATAGAAGAAATTTAACAGAAATGAAGGTAGAAGGAAAAACAGAAGATATTGAATTATATTTTGAAGATAAGAAGCCAATTTATGTTCAGGCTAAATCTACTGGTAAATCTATTGAAGATACTTCCAATGCTACACAGCATTGTACGGCAGCTTTAAATACATTAATAAATACTAGTAATATTAAGAAAAATAGATATTCACAACTCATATATATTAGTAACTTTCTTAATCCTTTAAAGCTAACAGACGAAATTTGGCGAGCTTTGTGGAAGCCGAATAAAGACGAATTGTTAGTGCAAAATTATGTTAGTGATATTCCTCAAGAGGGGAAAGTCTATTTAAATGAACGAGCAAAGGAAGCAAAGAAGCAATTACAAAATGCTGGGTATTTGTATACTGATGATTATTTTGATTGGAATAAAGTCTCTGTTGCTACGTTAATCTTTTCGAGAAAAAATGAGGAAGATCTTGAAGATAATATTAAAGAATGTTCAGCTTTAAATAAATTGATAGATGAAATTTTAAAAAGGGATACCAATAAGTTAAGAGATAACATTGAAACAGACTTATATCGAAGATATGGTACTAATGCTACTAATTTTAAATTAACGATAAAAAAGAATGAGATTTGTAGCTTATTTATTTATAAAATTGTTCAGGGAGCACCTGAAACATATTTAGAAAAAAATATCCCTATATTTCAACAAGAGGATGTAGAAACATATGCTAAAGGATTTATTGATGAGCAATCAAAAAATATTGAAGTAATAAATAAAATATTGGTAGATTTTTATGAATTTGATGCATCAAAATATACTGATGAAGATGAAAAATTAAATGCCTTTATTGATCAAGAAGGGGAAGATGAACAGTTAAAATCTTATTTTCCAATGAATGAAAAAGATGAAGAAATACAAAAAAACTGTTTAAGGTACCTTACATACAAAATTTTGTATAAACAACGTGTTATAAAAGATACGCGAGAGGAATTCAATATATAATGATTATCAAGAAATTAAAGATAGTATCATCTGAAGGAAGTAGAGTTTTATCCTTTTCGTTAAAGACAATAATAAATAGTAGCAAAAACTCAGTGGGAAAAAGCACTATTTTGAGAATATTATTTTATGGTTTGGGATACCCTATTCCGAGTACATATAAGTTAAAATTTAAAAATTTAAAAATTTGGACTACTTTTGAACGTGATGGAAGTATTTATGAAGCATATCGCTATTCTGACTATTTAGAGTTAAAAAAAGATGGAGAAATATTTTATACTGATCCCATTGGGGCTAATTTAACTGAATGGTATTCCTTAATTTGGGGAATATATTCATTGCCAACCCTAGAGAATTTGATAGGTGCTATTTATTTAGAACAAGATAAGGGTTGGACTCTTTTAAATAGAGGAAAAGTAATAGGAAATATCAGCTTCAATGTTCGAGATTTGCTAATAGGTTTGTCTAGTAAAAATAATGAGTTAATTGGTATGATAGATGAACAAAATAATTTAAGAAAAATTCATGATGAAACAAAAGCAATACTTAAGTTAGAAGAATTTACGCGAGATTCAAATGAAATAAATGATGCAGTTTCAAAAGTGAATGAAGATGATCTTAAAGAATATAAAAATGTAAAAATAAAAAAGCAATTTTTACAAAATAAAATTAGTAAGTTAAAGAGATATATAAAACGTACAGATAATTTAGAAAACTATATATATAGTTTGAATTTACTTGTAAAAAATCCAGAAGATGAAGATCGACCGATTGTAATAAGCAAAAAGAAAAATAATCTAATAAATTTTAAAGATACAATAGATTTCTTAAAAACGGAATTGGTAAGTTTACAGTGGGATTTAAACGAAGTTAAAAAAAGGGAGGCACAACTTAATAAAAAACTAGATCAAGATGTTAATACTCTTTTTTCCACAGAAGATGTCGTTGAAAGTTCATTAAATGCATTAGGACAAATTAAGATTAATAGGGATCTTATTGAAAAAAAGCAAGAAAATATTGAACACGAATTAGACTCTTTAAATAAGGAGATTAACACAGAGTTTAATAAAAATAAGGAAATAATTGGAGAAACAGAGAAATGGATAAAAAAATTTGCTAGGATTTTAGGAGTAGAAGATGTAATAAAGTCGCACACTAATTATTTGCTTACGCATGATATAAAATCAATTAGTGGTACTCAATATTATAAAGTAGTATTTTCATTCAAAATGGCATACATTAAGGTTATTGAAAAGTATACTAATGTTAAACTCCCGGTTGTTCTAGATTCACCTAGTGGTAGGGAAGTTACACAAGCTAATATAAAAAAAGTTATTGATATCGTAAATAAGTATTTTGAAGATAACCAAATTATTATAGCTTCAATTTATGATTATAAGTTGAATGGAAAGAAAAAAATTAAAATAAAGAATAAAATTTTTGAGGATACCGATGCGAATTTCTTTGAAGAAAGTACGGTTAAAAATCAAAAATTGAAATAATTAATGTAAGTGTCAAATAAAAAAGGATACTGTCAAATAACTTAAAGTTGGAGATGAGCTATAACATGATGATGTTGTGGTTCATCTCTTATTTTTTGGTTGAGGTTGAAGTCGACAATAGAAATGAATTGAAAATTTATTTGTTAAATTGGTCATTAGTACACCTCACTTAAAAAGCTAGGTTAATCACTAAAATCGTGTATTGAAAATTAAATAGGTGAGATATTAATTTTACTATCATATTGCGCAGTTTTTTTGATGGAATAAAAAACCTGTTAATAGCTTACTACGAAGGTAAGTCATCAACAGGAAAAATTATAGAGCCAAAAAAGCATAAGGTTTAGTTACATAAATTTTAAATTTTAACAGTATACGTTATAGAATTATTGTTATAATAAAAATGTCGTAATAAGGAATAAGAAAATACGTTTGTCTATTGATGAGTGATCGAGGTAAAGAGATATGGATAAAGAAAATAGCTGGAGTGAATTGAAGGATAAAGAAATCGTTTCTATTTTAGATGGAGATACTGAACTCATCCAGTCTGATAATTTAACTTTAAATATGCCGCATTTAACTGCAAAAGATATTGTTTATGGAATAGGTAGATCATTTAAATACTATATACCACTTTATGATGACAATAAACTTGCAAGAAGTAGATGGAAGCTATTTTTTGATTTATTAGATAATGCTACAAAGTATAATCAGACGAAGAAAGTTTTAGAATTAATTTTTGATAAAAGAAACTTTCGTAAATATATTGAAGATGATTTAGGTAAAGATGTAAGTTCATGTAGAAAATTAATTCCGTTAATTCAGAAAGAAGCTATAGATAGAATCAACGATATTTTATATACTAAGGATCTGAAGTTAACGTATCAGTTAGATCTAGTGCCATTAAATACAGAAATAGGCTATATTAAGGCTCAAGTAAATTTGGAAGATAAATCTGAAGCGTCTCAATCTGAAGAATTACAAAAGGGATTCTATATTTTGCCATTTAAACAGGAAAATGAAGATATGATGAAGGCAATTCAGATGGAGTTGAACAAGAAAAAAGTTAATCTGGATCTTGTAAAGGCGGGAGATATCTTTGATTGTAAGTATCAAAATGATATTGTTGCAGAAATAAAAGATAGTATAAATAATGCAAAAGTGATTATTACGGATATTAGTGATATAAATGCTAATGTTTATTTTGAATTAGGGATTGCAATGGCTTCAAATAAAAATTTAATCATGATTTGTAATTGTGATGCTTTTGATGAAAATTATAAAGGAAAATTACCACTGGATATTTCTACAACTAGAGTAATTTTTTATAAACGAGGATTTCAGACTGAAATGGAAGCGGCAGATAAAATTGCTAAGGAAATTGGAAGTATATTAGATTCGAAACCAGTTAAAATTGATTAGTCTTAGACTTTGAAGCTTCAAGTTATTGGGAAAAATCAAATAATTGCAGTGTTCTTTTAATTTAGTATAATTTACATTGAGGTGATTATATTGGGCGAATTTTTGTATTTTTAATTTACGTTTGGCATGTGTTAGTTTTACAGAAGAGCGTTCTATATTTTTTACGTTCGGTAATCTAGGGTTTATCATGCAGAAAAGCGTTCCTTAACATATTAGAAATACTAAAACACAATAATTACTTTTATTTATTAAGAGGTGGGCATAACATGACGATGTTGTGGTTCATCTCTTATTTTTTGCTTGAAATTAATTACTATCAATGACTTAAAAAAATTGGGAGCTTCGATGGTGTGAATAGGATCAAAGGCAGTCTAAATATTCAATTTTTAATGTATGACATAATGAGAGTCTCTACTTTAATCGTTTGATGCTGGTTGATATTCCGCGTAAATAATTAATCATTTCCTTTGATTATGGAGCGTTTTATGGTAACCATATGGTTGATCATTAATAATTAGAGCATAGATTGTTCGTATCAGTTTATGCATAGATGCAATAGCAGCTTTCTTGTAGTTTTTGGCTTCAAAAAGCTGTTTTTTGTGTGATCGTAGTAATCCGTGATATAGCAACGTCGTACAGACTTGACGTTTTTCATTTGTCTAATAGTTCGATATAAGAAGGCAATAGCATTGACATGTCTGTGGAGCGAACAAAATAACAAGACTTTCTGATAGCAGCTTTACTAAAAGCAACAGCGTTGATGAATGTATGATCTATATCTTGACTTTAGTACTATTTCTACTTTATTAAAAATAGGCATTGCATTTTTATAAAAAAGAGCTATACTAGTGTTGTGAAAGGAAAGGTTGGTTCGATGAACAGTTTAGATATTGTTAGACAATATGGATTAAGTAGCGCTTTGCCTATTCTGTGTGGAGTAGCACTAATTAAAATTGAGAAGCAAGAAACAAATGATATAAATAGAAAACAAGATTTTATAGCATTGCTTGATGAAGTAGTGGAAAAATCTAAATTTAAATTGTTGCCGGAATTAAAAAATTGGGTAACTTTAACGAGTTCTAGTTTAGATGACAATGTTTTTTTCTCTATCTATAATGCAGCAAATAGACATAGTGCATTAGATATAATGGATTACTTTAATAAGATTGTTAATGGGCGTATGTTTGGTTCACGTCTTCATAGCGTTAAAAACAATGAAAGTCTATCTAAACTAGCCATTTCCATTATCAATTTAAATAAGAATGAAACTTTCTTAGATCCTGTTGCTACTAAAGATGGTGCTTGGTTACAAATTTTGAAGAAAAATTCTAATCAAAAAATTACGCTTCAAACATTGCAACCTTTAGAAGCTTGTTTAGCGTATTTGAATGCAAAAGCAAATCATGGAAAAAATGTAAAAATCTATAATCAAAATATTTTAATTGGGCCAAAATATATTAATGAAAATAAAGAGTTGATACATTTTGATGGTTCAATAGCAGCACCACCACTTAATTTACGTATGCCTAGCAATTTGATAAATAATTCATACAATCTTTTTAAGTATGGTGAAATCGGCTCTACAAGTACCGATTGGGGATTTGTAAGTAGCGTACTCGGATCATTGAACAAAAATGGACGTGCAGCTGTGTTTTTGGCTAATGGTTCTCTTTTTGGAGCTGGAAACAGAAAAAGAGTAAGAAATAATGTATTAAGAGATGACAAGATTGAGGCCATAATTAGTTTTCCAGAAAGATTTTTTGTTGACGCTTCAGTTCCGATTAATCTTATGTTTTTCAATAACCATAAAACGGATATGAAAAATAAAATTTTATTTATTGATGCTAATCAACCTGAATGGATACAAAAGGGTAAGATTAATAATAGTTTGACATCAAAAGGAATTGAGAAAATTATTGATTTGACAAAGAGCCCCAGAGATATACCTAATATTTCAAAGGTAAAGTCGATTGATGAATGTCAGGATACTTTGATGGTAAACAAATATGTCACTAAGGACCATATTAAAATAAATGGTCAAGAGTACGATTTAAATCTTGACGCATTAAATCAAAGAGAAACTGTTCCCATTAAAGAAAAAGTGAATATTCAGCGTGGCTACAATATGATGCGTAATAAAGAAGATTCTAATTCCGATTTAAAGGTATTGAAGATTTCTGATTTTACAGAAAAAGGATCACTAAATTATGCAGCATTGACTGGCGTAAAAGATAGTGGAAATAAGGCTCTAGATGAGTATCAAATTCATAAAAATGACATTATTTTTTCTGTTCGTGGAAGTTTAGGTAAGGTGATTTTTATTAAAAATGAACCTACAATTCCAACTATTATTAGTTCGAATGTAGTGATTATTCGATCGAAGGATAAAACAATTGAGCCTAAGTGGCTATACTTATACTTGAATTCATTGTTTACTAAGTATTTTCTTAGAAAGACAGAATCAGGAACAACCGTATCAATATTGACTATCAGAGATTTAGAAAATTTGCCGATTGCCGTTTGTTCAAAGGAGAAGCAAGAAGAAATGATTGATTTTTATGATAAGAAGAATGAACAGATAAAAATTCTGCAGAACAAATTACAAATGGAAGAAGCTAGCCTTGAGTTCCAACTTGATAAGATGTTTGGCAGTGACAAGGTGTTTTCGAGGAAAGATAGTTCTAATTAAGTAAAATATTGAGGAGTTTAAGGGCAGTGAATCAAATTTTGGTACCAATTATTTCAGTTCATAGTGCGTGTCAGAAAATCGCATGTTATCTTTCAAAAGATAAAATTATTGATTTAGTAAATGCGTATATCATGCAATATCATTTAGATACTGAAAAGGTTAAAGATTGTGATGATAGATATGGATGGCAAATACTTTGTGATACAATAAATGCTTTTCCTGAAGAGAATAAGCTTGATTTTATAAAGCAAACTCTAGATGCTGGTTATATTCCTAGAGGGGATAATTTTGATTTTATAAGTAAGTTTGTTGAAAAATATAATTATAGTGAAGTACAGGAAAAATTATTTGAGCAGTTGGCTATATTCTCTTCCAATAGAGTCAAAACACAAAACAGTTTTGCTGAAAGGCTAAAAGGTAAGCATTCTGAAGCATTACAATGTTGGGAAAATAGTATTCAGATGCTCAATGAACAACATTATTCTGAATCAGGAAACGATATAAGAAAAGCTTTTGAAGCATTATTACGTGATATCCTAGACAATAAGAAATCTTTAGAAAATCAAATTAAAGCTTCAAATCATGATGTTTTAAAATCAGAAATAGGTAAATACTTAAAAGAAAAGGATATTAATTCTCAGAATATCAATTTTATAAGTCATCTTATATCAGCAATTTTATACATGTCCAATGAAAAGTTTAAACATGGAGAACCAACTGGTTTAACAGAGAATGATGTCCGATTTTACATGAATGAAACATATTTAATTATGCAGCGCTTTTTGGATATTGAAGATGAATATGCTGACCAATGATGAGACAGTTATTTAATATGAATGAAGCTATTAGAGGTGCTTTTATGGACTGTAGAACGCATAAAATAAGAGAACAAATAGTTACTAATAATAAAGTAACACCAATTGCACATGTTAAATTATTGAATGGTCAGCGAAAAAAGAGTGATGCTGGCGGTTACCTGAGTGATCAATACTATCAATTTAAGGTTGAAGGTAGAAATGAAGTTCAAATTATACAGTGTGGAATGACAGCAGCAAAAGATTTTTTAAATCTTACACAGCATGTAGCACTACCGTTGTTTAATCCTTTATGTGGAAATATAGGCCCAAATAAAGATAGAATAAATAATATCAATAAATATGTTAACGGTAATATTTCAAATAAGAAAATATGGGATCCAATGGCTAAAGAGTTATATAATGCAGTCATGTGGTTGGTGGTTTTGTTGAATGGTATAAATATTGATACACCGTTATATAAAATTAAAAACGATCTAGAAACATATTATTATAGTACTCCTTTTGACTCAAAAATAAGGGCAGTTAATACAATGATAAAGCATGGATTGGATGACGAAACATTAACGAACAAAATAAAAGAATTAAAACAACAGAATAGAATAAAAGATAGTGTGTGTGATTTTCATTTACTAATTAACAAGGTTAAAAAAATGACAGATAGAAATGGAAGGGCATTGAATATTATTTGTTGGTTTTAGATGCTTAATGGGTTAATGAATAGATTACCATAAACCATTTTTTATTGAAATTCGGAAAAAGGAAAGTCAGCTAGAAAGCTGGCTTTTTTGTTTGAAATGAATATTTTTGTCATAATGAGATCGATCGTAAAAGTCAAATATTAAAAATGAGAAATGAATGCAATAGATTATTTAAAATTGCTTAAAGGGGCACCCTGAGCTGATGCAGATTTGACAAAGGCATGAATAATGAGGAAGAGTTGATGGGGAAAGTTACTGATGATATTGCTGATTTGAATGAAAATGAGTCTTACGCGGAGATAGAGAAAGAATTTACGTAAGTTATTGGAAAGAACTGGGCTTCATAATGCACACTAGGCTGGATAGAGGCCTCATAGTAACTAAGGAGACGGTTTTACTGGATAACCTTAATTAGCTTCATGTATTGATGAAACAAACTTTGAATGAAGAGGCTGGGGTGTAGGGTGAAATATGAGACTGTAAAATAGTTTGTGTAAGGATGAATGATTCCGTAAATTTATTTCTTTAAACATTAGAAAAAGGAGTTCCTTTCTCGTATGATTGGTTTGAACAAAAAACACATACAGAA
>CALVOU010000048.1 GCA_944350365.1 uncultured Bacilli bacterium | reverse complement strand
TTTTGAAAGATTTTATCAAAACCTTAAAAATTATTATGACCTTATATAAATTTTCTGTAAAATACCGGAACTCAAAAGGAAATACTCTTTTTTTTTCAAGATGAATATGGTATGATAACTATAGTATGATAAGAATAATAGGGTGATAATATGAATGAAAAAGGTGTAGATGAAAAGAAAATTGAACTTGAAAAATTAAAAGTTAAAGAAGATTCTGTTATTAAGGGTCAACATTATCGGATTAGTATTTTAACTGAGCGATTACTCCGTTTAGAGTATAGTCCAAGTGGTGTGTTTTTCGATAATAAAACCCAACTAATTTCTTTTCGTAATTTTGAAAAACCACAGTTTGAAGTGCAAGAAGATGAACGTTATTTGGTTATTAAAACTAAGTATTTTGTGCTTTCTTATAATAAAGAAAAAAATTTTGATGGTGGGAAAGTTGTTCCTACTTCCAATTTACATGTCGATTTAGTAACTACTGATCGTGTGTGGTATTATAAGCACCCTGAAGTTAGAAACTTAAAAGGAATCTGTGTTGGTTTAGATGGGTCTGAAGAAGATTTAAAACTTAGAAATGGGCTTTATTCTTTAGATGGTTTTGTGTCTTTAGATGATAGTAACAGTTATATTTTTGATGAAAATGATAAATTAGTTAAACGTAGTGAAAAGGGAATTGATATTTACTTATTCATGTATGGTAATGATTTTTCCCTCGCTTTAAAAGATTATTTTCAATTAACAGGATATCCACCGATGATTCCAAGATATGCGCTTGGTAATTGGTGGTGTCGAGATTTAGAATATACAACTGATGAAATTATGGATGTAGTTAGTCACTTTGAAAAGTTAGAAATTCCGATTTCTGTTTTCTTATTGGATAAGGATTGGCACATTCGTAAAAGTAGTGATAACCAATTATTAGATACTGGCTATACTTTTAATAAGGAGTTAATTCCAGAACCGGAAAAATTGTTGAAAGATTTACATGAGAAAAATATTCATGTTGGACTTCATTACGATCCAATTAACGGTATTTATCCTCACGAGTTACATTACCCAGAGATCGCCAAATATTTTGGAATTATTGATAATAAAATTATTGCTTTTGATCCATTGAATCCGGTACTTTTGGATGCAGTATTTAAGTTTTTGTTGAAGCCACTTCGTGACATGGGGGTTGATTTCTTTTGGAATGATTTTAAAAAGACAGATACTGGGTTAGATAATTTGTGGTTTTTGAATTATTATCTTTTACGAGGGGATCCTAATGATTTATCTGTTCGTGATATGATTTTAGCTCGTAGTACGCCACTTAATCCTCATCTACAAGCAATTACTTATACAGGTAAGACTATGGTTGGTTGGGAGAGCTTAAGAAAGATTCCTATGTACAATCAGAGTGCGGCTAATGCTGGAGTGTCTTGGATTAGTCATGATGTAGCGGGTAACTATGGTGGTACGGAAGAAGAAGAATTATATATTCGTTCAATTGAACTTGCTACATATAGTCCAATTTTACGATTTCATGCTCCTCGTGGACGGTATTATCGAAGGGAGCCTTGGCGTTGGAATGCAAGAACACTAGAAGTAGTTGATGATTATTTAAAACATCGTCATCGTTTGATTCCCTATATTTATTCAAAGGCTTATTTATATCATCATGATGGTATTCCTTTAATTAAGCCATTATATTATGATAATCCATGGGTATATGATGATACTAATTTCAAAAACGAGTATTATTTTGGAGAATTGTTAGTGGCTCCTATTTTACAGAAAAAAGAGATTCTAATTAATCGTACTGTTCAGAAGTTTTATTTACCAGAAGGCGTTTGGTACGATTTCAAGACTGGTAAGAAATTCCCAGGTAAAAAAGAACATATTTCTTTCTTTAGAGATGAAGATTATCCAGTTTTTGCGAAACGTGGAGCGATTATTCCGTTAGATAATTCGCATAAAAAGAATTTTACTGGTAATCCAGATGCCTTAGAAATTCATGTTTTTCCTGGCGAAAATAATGTCTTTCAATTATATGAAGATGATGGCGTAAGTGACATGTATAAGAGTGATAAGTTCTTGATTACGCAGATTGACTATAACTATCTTCCTAGTAATTATACGATTATTATTCGTAACATTGCGGGTATGAGAGGGATTGTGCCTGATTATCGGGATTATAAGATTCGTTTCCGTAATACGAAAGAAGCTCAGGATATTCTTGCTTATTTTAATGATACTGAACTAGAAACAGTTTCTTATGAGGATGACACTGATTTTATTATCGAAGTTAAACAAGTACCTAGTTATGGACAATTAACTATTAACTGTAAGGGGAAAGATATCGAGATTGATGCGGTTCGTTTAATCAATGACGATATCGATAGTATCTTACTTGATTTACCAATCAATACGGTATTAAAAGAAAAGATTTCTTCGATTATGTTTTCCGATTTGCCATTAAAGAAAAAGCGTATTGAAATTAGAAAACTACGTAAATTTAATTTAACTGGTGAATATATTCGTTTATTCTTACGTTTGTTGGAATATATTAGTCAAATTTAGAAAAAAACTTGTACATCTTGGATTTAGGGTGTTATAATAGTGTATATTTCGCGTTGAAGTGGAAGTAGTAATAAAATAAGAAGCTTTTAGAGAGTCTATAGTTGGTGAAAGTAGACAGTGAAAATTTTATGAACTTGTCCAAATAAGCGAAATCGGGTAATTCCGTTAACAAGTAAAGGGTATAAGCATATGCTTATAAAATAAGGTGGTACCGCGATTTTTCTCGTCCTTATGGAGGGGAAGAATCGTTTTTTTTTGGAGGTGGAAAATGGAAGATATTATTTATTTTATAGGAATTATTATTGTACTCTATATTCTTTTTTACCTGTTTATGGTAAGAAAGGCTAGACGAAATAGTAAGAAAGTTCCTGTTGAAGTACAGTATTTATTGATTCGGTATAATTTAGATACAAAAAATTTCCGTTATAAACAATTTATGAATACAGTAGCGTTAGTCGCTAGTTTTGATATTTCTTTAGTGGCGACGATCGTATTTCATGTAGATGGCTTTATTTGGCAACTATTATTTGGCTTTATTTTCCTGGTACCAGTTATATTACTTTCGTTTATGCTAGTAGGAAAGTATTATCAGAATAAAAAAGAGGATTTTGATTTAGAAAAGGAAGAGAAGTTAGCGGAAGAACAGGAACGAAAACAAGAAGAAAGAAAGAATAAGAAAAAGAAACGAGGAGGAAAGAAATAGTATGGATATTCAAAAGATAGAAAAGAAATGGCAAGATTATTGGCGGGATCATCATACCTTTGAGGCACATATTGATCCTAGTAAAGAGAAATATTATTATTTGGTAGAGTTCCCCTATCCGAGTGGAGCTGGTCTTCATGTTGGTCATGTAAGAAGTTATACTGCTTTGGATGCATTAGCACGTAAGAAAAGAATGATGGGATATAATGTTTTGTTCCCAATTGGTTGGGATGCTTTTGGTGCTCCTACTGAACAATATGCAATTAAGAATCATATTCATCCAAAGATTGCGACTAAGAAAAATATTGAAACATTCAAAGGACAGATTCAGAAATTAGGGATTTCTTTTGATTGGTCTAGAGAATTTTCAACGACTGATCCAGAATATTATAAATGGACACAGTGGCAATTCTTACAATTCTTTAAACATGGTATGGCTTATAAAGCAAGAAAGAATATAAATTGGTGTCCAAAATGTAAAACGGGGTTATCGAACGAAGATTCTTCTGGTGGTGTTTGTGAACGTTGTGGTACGCAAGTAGTACAGAAGGAAAAAGAACAATGGATGCTTCGAATGAGTGATTATGCAGAACAATTATTGGATGGATTAGAGGATACTAAGTTCCAAGAAAAAATCAAAACAGCCCAGATTAATTGGATTGGAAAGTCAACAGGTGCTGAAGTTGATTTTACTATAAAGGGAACTGATGAGAAACTTACCGTTTATACAACTCGTCCAGATACGCTATATGGAGTTACTTTCATGGTAATCGCCCCTGAACATCCATATATTGATTTATATAGCGGTCTTATTCACAATATGAACGAGATTATTGATTATCGAGAAAAAACAAACAAGAAAACAGAGTTTGAGCGTACTCAATTAGTCAAAGATAAAACTGGTGTCAAAATAGATGGTCTGGTTGCGATTCATCCATTGACGGGAAAAGAAATTCCTATTTATATTTCTGATTATGTCATGATGAGTTATGGTACTGGTGCGATTATGGCTGTACCTGCTCATGATCAACGAGACTTTGATTTTGCGAAGAAGTATGGTATTGATGTGGTTCAAGTTCTAGAAGAAGAAACTGGTGAATCACATGATGGGGAAAAGAAAAAGAATTCGATTGTTGCTGTTCTTTGGGACGAAGCAAAAAATCAATATTTGACGTTAAATTGGAAAGAACAAGGTGGACGTTTATTCGTTGGTGGCACTATTCAAGAAGGAGAAGATGCGCTTACTTGTGCGATACGTGAAATTAAAGAAGAAACTGGTTATACCGATATTTCTTTAATGGAAACTGGTTTTAAAATTAATCATCACTATTATGCTTATAATAAGGATCAATATTTTAATGTTGAGGCAACTCCTTTCTTATTCCGCTTGAACTCAAATGAACGAGAAGAAAGAGAGTTAGAAGAAGATGAGAAGTTTGAACTTGAATGGGTAGATAAAGAGACCATTAGCCGTGAAGTAATGGACGAATTACATCAGAAGTCTTTTGAATATGTCACGACAGGTGGTGCGATGTGTGGAGAAGGTATTCATATTCACTCAGAAATGTTAGATGGTCTTCACAAGCAAGAAGCCATTGATAAAATTACTGCTTATTTAGAAGAAAAACAAATAGGTAGAAAGAAAACGAATTATAAACTTCAAGATTGGATTTTTACTCGTCAACGTTTCTGGGGTGAACCTATTCCTCTTATCTACTGTGAAGAGTGTGGTTGGGTTCCTGTCCCTGATGAAGATTTACCAGTTGTTTTACCTGATGTTGCTGAATATGAACCAACCGATGATGGAGAAAGTCCATTAGCGAGAATTCCTGAATTTGTGAATACGACATGTCCTAAATGTGGTTGTCCAGCTAAAAGAGAAACTGATACGATGCCAAACTGGGCAGGATCTAGTTGGTATTGGTTAAGATATATGGATCCACATAATGATAAGGAATTTGTATCTCAAGATGCTTTAAAATACTGGGGTAAAGTGGATTGGTATAACGGTGGAATGGAACATGCAACGAGACACTTATTGTATGCTAGATTCTGGAATCAATTCCTATATAATATTGGTTTAGTACCAAATAAAGAACCATTTGAAATTCGTGCAGCTCATGGTATGATTTTAGGAGAAGGCGGCGTTAAGATGAGTAAGAGTCTAGGTAATGTCGTTAATCCTGATGATATTGTTGCCTCTTATGGTGCTGATAGTTTGAGAACTTATGAGATGTTTATTGGTGACTATGAGAAGGAAGCTATCTGGAGTGAACAAGGCTTAAATGGTTGTAAACGTTATCTTGATAAGGTGATTCGTCTTGGAAATAAAGTAGTAGATGGTAATACTTATTCTAAATCGATCGAAAAAGATATTCATCGTACGATTAAGAAAGTAACTGACGATATGGATGCTTCTAAATTTAATACCGCATTATCGGCTTTGATGATTCTCTTAAATAAGATGGAAAAAGAAGAACAGATTACGAAAGCTGATTATCGTACTTACTTAGTCTTGTTAAATCCAATCGCTCCTCATATTACTGAAGAATTAAACGAACAGTATCAACTTGGAAAACCTATTTGTGAATCTAGTTGGCCAATTTATGATGAAGCTATGTTAGAGGATAGTGAAAAAGAAATTGCTGTTCAAGTAAATGGAAAAGTAAGAGCGACAATTACAGTTAATGTCGATGATGATGAGAAGACGATTGAAGAAAAAGCCAAAAGTGCTCAAAATGTTATTCGTCATCTTGAGGGCAAACAAATTGTTAAAGTTATCGTTATCAAAGGAAAGATTATAAATATCGTAGTAAAATAAATATTTAATAAAGCTTATAAGGAAGAGATTTTCTTCCTTTTTTACTGCATCATTTTTATTGTTTACTTTTTCTTATATTTGTTATAATAACGGCACTTTTTATGGAGTGAAGGGTTAGAAAGGGGTCTTTACAAAATTAAGTTTTATTCATGATATTCCTACTCAGGTAAGTATAGATGAAATGATTTCTATTTTGAAGTATAATCGTACTGTTGTTGGTGATGAAGCTATTTATCAATATGGAAATTTTATTTTTGTTAATTTATTTGTGATTGATGAGAAAAAATTAGTAGAGTAATTCTCTTTTGTTTATCTCTAAGAAATGACTTGATTTCTAAAAAAGTGATGGGAATGTTGCAAAAGCAAATAGTTAAAAAATAAAAGAAAAAACGACAAAAAATACTTTATCGTTTTTTTATACTTAGTTTGGTGATTTTATGCGAGTAAAAATATTTGATATGGAAGATGAAAAAGATTTAGAAATGGCAATTAATGATTTTTTAGATGACGATATGGATGTGATTGATATTAAGTATCAAGTTTCCTCTAGTATTTATAGTGAAGAACAGATTTATTGTTTTTCTGCGATGATTGTTTATATACACAAGGGAGAGATATGATATAATATAATAAAATAAAAGTTAGGAGTAGGTAGTTTATGAAAATTTATAAGAAGATTTTTAAAATGCTAAGTAAACGGCAGAAATTCAATTTTGTTATTATTATTTTTATTATGATTATTTCGTCTTTACTTACACAATTATTACCCTTATCCATTGGAAATTTAACTGATAATATTTTAGATCAAGAGGAATTATCTTTCTTAAATATTATCCCTTTTTTAGCATTTATTTTGATTGTTACAGTCAGTAATGAGATTATCAAGGTAATTAGGAGATTATTAGTAGAAGATACTTCTACTCGTTTTGAAAAAGAAGCTAGAAGTAAGGCTGTTTCTGCTATTTTACATGCTCCTCTTGATTATTTTAAAAAGAATATGACGGGAAATATTCATGGTAAGTTAAACCGCAGTTTAGAAGGAACTACCAAATTACTCAAGTTAATGTTTATGGATTTTGCTCCAGCTATTTTTAATGGTATTGCCGCAATTATTGTTATTTTTTCTAAATTACCTCTTGTTTTAGCTTTGATGATGCTTTTGGTTATTCCTATTGGTGTAATAATTGTTTTCCGACAAATTTCTACTCAAAAGGGTATTCGAGTAGAATTAATGAATGAAAAATCTAATATGGATGGAATCATGGTTGAGTTGATTAACGGAATAGAAGTAATTCGTGTTGTAGATAGCAGTAAGCAAGAAATTAATCGGTTTGATCATAAATCTGAATATTTAAGACAGAAAGAAATGAAACATCATCGTAGTATGGCTTTTTATGATTGCTTAAAGTTTATTAATGAAGCAGTATTTACTGTTTTAGTTATTGGAGTCTCATCTTATTTGGCAGGTGAGAAAGTAATTACTGTAGGTACTGTATTAACCGCTTATTTGTGTTTTACGCAGTTAACTACTCCACTTCGTGAATTACATCGTATATTTGATGAGTTGTCTGAATCTACTGTATTAGCTGAAGAATATTTTAGAATTGTTTCTTTACCGAAGGATTTTTCTTATCAAGTGGCTGAAAGATTAGCGTTGAAAGAAAAAAATATTCCTATGATTGCGATTAAGCATTTAAATTTTCACTATAGTGAGGGAGATAAATTAGTTATTGATGATTTGAATTTGGAAATAAAAAAGGGACAATTTATTGGTATAGCAGGTCCATCTGGTTGTGGAAAGTCTTCTTTAATTAAGGTACTTACTAAGTTAGAAAAGGGGGATGGAACAATTTATATAGATGGTGTTTCTATTGATTCATTAGATCGTACAGATATTGCTAAAAAAATGGCCTTAGTTCCTCAAAATCCATTTTTGATTTCTGCAACTATTAGGGAAAATGTTAGTTATGGTTTAGATCGTGAAGTTTCTTTAGAAGAAATAAAAGAGGCTTGTCGTAAGGCATTTATTGATGATTTTATTGAGAATTTACCAGATAAATATGAGACAATGATTGCTGAAGGTGGCGGGAATTTGTCTGGTGGGCAACGGCAGAGAATCGCAATTGCTAGAATCTTTTTGAGAAAACCTTCGATCTTGATTTTAGATGAAGCTACTTCGGCACTAGACAATACAACGGAAAAACATATCCAAAAAGCAATCGAATTATTACAGGAAGAAAATAATGTAACGATTATTTCTATTGCGCATCGGTTAAGTACTTTAGAAAATTGTGATAATATTTTAGTGTTTGATAAAGGAAGGATTATTCAAGAAGGCAAATATCATGAGTTAATTGAAACACCCGGTATCTTCCAAGATATGTATAATGGAATTTTGAAGTAGTCAATTACTAAGGGAGGTAGTGATGTTACAAGATAAGATTTATTTAACAGCAGATGGTTACAAACAATATTGTGAGGAAATAGAAAAAATTGAAGTGGAGCTCTTAAAAAATACGGATTATAAGGTTCAAGCAATTAGTGAAGCTCCCGGAGATGGGTGGCATGATAATTTTGCCTATGAGGATGCTTGTCGAAATGAAAGTATGTTACAGAAACGGTTGGAACAGTTGTTGAAGCAAAAAGGAAAAATTGAACTTATTGAGTCTAGTATTTATGATCGAAATTTAGTCAATATCGGTGATGTTGTCAAATTAGAATTTATGTATGATGATGGCGATACTGAAATAGAAGAAGTAAGGTTAACAGGAAATTGGAAAGTTTCCTTGGATGAATTGGTACAAGAGGTTTCACTCAATAGTCCCCTTGGTAGGGCAATCTATTTACAAAAGATAGGTTCTAGTGTTAGTTATTCAGTAAATGGTCGAGAAATTCGTATTCGAATTTTGAGCAGATAGTTTATAGAGAAATGTGGGATAACACTTTTTTAGTATATTAGTAATTTTTTTATATTAAGATAAAGATGGAAATTTTTGTAATATCTAAAGTATTAATTGCGATATATAATTTTTCTATATAAAAATATTGATTTAAGAGAATCTTATGTATATAGATTCTTAAAATAAAATAGAAAAATTATCGTTTTATTTTTGTTTGTAATTTTTTTTGAATAGAGGTATAGTGCATAAGTCAAGAAAAAGTAGACAATTTATTTTTGAAAATGTAAATTTTTGTATTGGGCAGGAGTGAGATAATTAAGAGCAGATTGAGGTCTATCATTGTTGAAATATAGGATGTATTTATCGATTTCTTGATAAATATCATTACAGGAATTAATGTGGAAGTCGATAAATAGTTCTTCTTTTAACCAACCGTTAATGGCTTCCATCGCACCATTTTCAGTACAGCTTTAAAGAGTGAAATTTAGTTTTTGCTCTTTTTAAGTGTAAAAATTATACATAAATTAATTTTTTTCGCAAAA
>CALVOU010000047.1 GCA_944350365.1 uncultured Bacilli bacterium | reverse complement strand
ACATAATACTGTTTCTCTTGTGGTTGAATGGCTATATTTGTTTCTAATTCAATCGGATTATTTCCTTCGCTAAAATCACCGGTTGCGATCTCATTACTTGTCACATAAGTTTCATCCGCACTATATAATTTCCATTTTAAATTATTACTTTGTGTATCATTTTCCTCTTTTTGAAGAATAATATCTGTCAAATATAAATAATAAGTTGCTTCCATAGTTCCTGTATTCTCAATAGAAAACTGATGAATTCCCGCATTTTCTTCTTCCATTGGTATCACATTATCCAGAGTAATATCTTTTCCCGTTACATAAGTTAACTGTAGGGTTCCACTTTCCGCTATCTGTTCGTTTGACGTAGCAATTGCGGTAAAATAAGCATATGAGGTCCCTATTAATATTAAAGCACCGGCGATAATCAACAAGCTGACAATTAATGTTGGTCTATTCATCCTAGTCCCTCCCTAATCTTATTATTTTCTGCTCTCTCATCTTGATACAACCTATTTTAGCTTACTTATTTCTATTATTATACTGATCTTTTTTATATTTCAACAAGTTGTTTTAGATTGCACAAATAAAGTGTAAATAAAAAAAACTCATCAGTACACTTCGTACTAACAAGTTTTCTTTTACCCTTCTTCTTGATTTTTCACTTCTAGTTTACTAGTTTTTTTCTTTGCTTTCTTGTTCTTTCCTGTAATAAAGCGAACAACCCCAATAACAATCAAAATTGCCCCAACTGCGATAACAATATTACTATAAGAAGATAAATCCGTAATTCCTTCTGATAATGCTTGTAGTCTTAATTCCAAAGAATCCACTGAATCTAAATAGGCATTAAAAGCAAAGCCACCAATAACCAAAATACTTCCTAAAAGAATATCCATTACTTTACTAACGAATGCTAAAATTAAAATAGCAATCACAACAATTGATAATATATACATACTTAAAACACTCCCTAACTATATTTTATTCTGTCACAAGGACTTCTTTATCTAAATCTTTAGATATTCCACATTACTTTTTATTCACTAATCTTATATGGGTTTTCTTCTGTTCCATCTCCATCTGTTAACTGAGCTCCTGATTTTAAGTTCAATACTACACGAAGTGGCTTCTCACTAAATCGAGTAGAAGTTAACATCCCACTAGATAAATAATGTAAATAATATTTTCCTGTTTCTTTTTCAACTGTTTGATTAATATAATATTCATAGCCATTTGCCAACAAATCACACGAAATTTCATCTTTTTCAAGCCCTAATGTTCCATTACCTAAATAAGTCGTTGTCGTATATAAATCATCTACAGTAATTTGTTTACCAGTTAAAGTTTGATAAAGAGTAACTAGCTCTTCCCCAGTCATTGCATGAATACTATCTGGTTCTTCTAATCCTGTATTAAAGACAGTGGTTAGATCAAAAGTACCATCTTGAAATCCCGACTTAGAAAAATAAGAATAACCGTCTTGTTGATAAGAAGTATCTGTATTTAGTACCTTATATAAATTTCCTAAATCTTCATTTACTTCTACTTGAGTATTTTCTTCTGAATAATACATACCATAAGTTAAAGGTACTCCCGTTGAAATCAAGGTAATCGTATCCCCATTGATTGCCATGATTCTCCAACCTGTAGACTCATCACTAATCAGATTAACAATATTCTGATTAAAATTCGTTGTAACATTTGTATACTCAACTGGATAGTCAACAAAAGTCCCGATTTCTACTTTAGCTTCTTGCGATGTAGTAGATTGTTCTTGCCCATTATTTTTCTCTTGATCATTAGTATCTGTACTTTTACCACAACCTGTCATACAAAATAACAGAATACTACACAAAACCAATAACCCTATCTTTTTCATTACCACACTCTTCCTCCTTCCCTTATTCATTATATTACATATCTTCTTCCTTTAAAAGAAAAAGTACTAATCCATCAGACCAGTACTTAATATTTAATCTTTATTTTAACCAAGAGACAAGCTTATCTTTTGGGGTAAAACCAATACTCTTACTTTTCTCTTCACCATTTTCGAATAAAATAATGGTTGGGATACTCATCACTCCATAATTCATAGCTAAATCTTCATGTTGATCGACATCTACTTTGATAATTTTTAGCTCCGGATAATCTTTCGCAAGTTCTTCAATAACAGGATGCATCATTTTACAAGGACCACACCAAGTCGCATAAAAGTCTACTAATACCTTTCCGTTCTTTATTTCTTCTAAAAACTTCTGATTGGTTAATTCTATAATCATATTTATTTTCTCCTATCTATATTTATTTAACACACTATCGATACCATCGATTTCAATCTTATCGGCATCAATTAATTTTACCACATAATCAGTAGAAATAATACCATGTTTCAACATTACATCAACCGTTTCCCTATTTAACGTATTAGGATCACTAATGGAATACTCCTTACCAAGTAAATAAACATCATTAAACGTCTCTACTAAATCACCCGCAAAACCAGATAAAACTGGAGTTGACTCTAAAATCTTTGGAGTTAAAGTACTAGATTCAAATTCTTTAATATCAAAGACTGGTTGTTTCAAAAAGAATAGTACAATAAAAGTAAAAATAAAGCCTTCAATTAAACCAACCAATAATCCTAATAATTTTGAAGGAATACCTAAAATAACCGTATATTTAAGAATCTTTTCAATTACTCCAGTAATACTGATTAAAATATTCAATACGACTTCTAATAAAGCAAAAATCACCAAGAAAGAAATTAATTGATATAAAATAATATTCAAAGCGGTTACTCCTTCAAAAGTACCAAAGAAATCAAAGAACGGTAAATGTAAACTTAAGAATTCGGCTAAAGGGTTCTTAAGTTGAAATGAGAGAATTAAAACAATAATTAAACCAACTGTTGATACAGTTTGTTTAATTACCCCTCGTTTAAAACCAATAACTCCCATTAAAGCAATAAATAATATAATTAAAACATCTACTATATTCACGTCTATCATCCTTTCTAACTATAGTATTATTATATCGTTATTTTTTCTATTTTACAACTAATCTTTTTATTAAAACACTCGAGCTAAGATTAAAAACAATACAAAAAAAAGTATATATAACATAACATGCATCAGCGCCTGCATAAAAGAACGAGGTTTTTGTTTTAATAACTTCTCTATATACTCTTCTGGATACTTTTTCTTCATCATTAAAATCTTTTTACGATCTAAATATAAGCAAATAGTATTCGCAATCGTTGCATAAATCGTACGAATAATGATAATTGTGGCGACACTAAACATAAAAAGGGAAGCTTGTTGGATATCGTTGATGGGAATATTATCTAAAAGGGGAAAACTAGTAAAAAGAATCATTAATAGATAATAGAGAACTAAACCGATAAAACCACTAATTAAACCGATAAACAGATGACGATTCCACGAAAAATAAAAACACCCTAAGAAGAAAGGCTTATATAACTTATTATTCCATAACATCTCTTCATAACGATCCTGATAAGCTTTTAAATCAGCATCTTTATCAACTGGATTATATTCCCCAATAAACTTACCGTTTTTCATGTATCCACAACGAATACAATAGTCCCGCTCTGACATATCTGCTTTACAATTAGGACATTTCATATAAACACTTCCTGCTACTATTATACTTAGTCTCATTTTATCATACATTAAAGATAGAATAAACTTGTTTTTCGGGTTTTCTTTGACAAACTAGCAAAAAAATAGTAAAATAAGGAGCATTTAAGAGGGTTATAAAGATGAATAAAAATATAGAAAATTTATTAAGAAATAATCTATTAAAGAAAAGAATCTTACCTTCTTGGAAGAGTTTAGGTCAAAAACTTTTCTCTACTCTACAGGAACAAGATTCTACCATCACCAATAAAAAAGAAAAAACGGCACCGATAGAGCAAGGAAAAACAGAAGCAAAGAAAAAAACCATTCACGATAATGAAGATTGGCGAAAGCCACAAAAAGAAACGAGTTTAGAACAGTTAAAACGTTACCGGGAATACTTAATCTATCTTCAAAAGAAAAAAGGAAAAGAATTAGAAACCGTTTCTTATCCAAACATCAATGAACAAAATACACCAACAACGGATAAAGAGAAAGGGTTAGTCCATAAAAAATAACGACTAAACATAGAAATTTTACAACAGATATGGTAAGATGAAAACAGAATAAGAAAGGGATGATTGAGATGAATATCGTAATTAAAGTAAGTGATGAAACCAAAGAAAAAATGATTAAATACTACGCTTCGAAAAAAAGAAACAAAGAAATTCCCTATGTGGTATTCCAAGCAGATGACGAAGATACCGTAATTACAATGTATACATCAGGAAAAGTCATGTTTCAAGGAGTAAGTGCTGATGTTGATGCTTCGATGTGGAAAGAAATTGATGGGCAAACAGAAAACAAAGAAGAAAAGCAACAAGAAAATAAATATCACGACTGTTCCTCAATTGGTTCTGATGAAGTGGGAACAGGAGATTACTTTGGTCCAATCGTCGTTACTGCTAGTTTCGTAAAAAAAGAAGATGTACCCTTCTTAGATAGTTTAGGCGTAAAAGACTCTAAAAAAATGACCGACGACATCATTTTGAAAGTTGCCCCCCAAATTGCGAAAAGAATTCAGTATAAAAGTATCCTATTAACCAACGAAGAATACAATAAACATCATCAAAATGAAAACAACATGAATAAAATCAAAGCCATTATGCATAACAAAGTATTATACCAACTCGTTCAAGAAGTAAAAGAGTCCTATGATTATATTATCGTCGATGAATTCGCACGAGAAAAACGCTATTATGAATATATTCAAGATGCTAAAAACATTCAAACCGGAATCACCTTCATGACCAAGGCAGAAGACAAAAATTTGGCGGTTGCCTGTTCTTCTATCATCAGCCGCTACTTATTTTTAAAAGAACTGGACCGAATGTCTGATCAACTTCATATTCCACTTCCTAAAGGAGCTGGACCCAATGTTGACAAGATTGGAGAAGAAATCGTCGATACCTATGGCCGAGATAAATTAAGAGAAGTTGCTAAATTAAATTTCAAAAATACAGAACGAATTTTAAAAACCGTAATATTTTAAAAGGAAACTAACCCTAGTTTCCTTTTTTAAATCACTTCTACAAATTTATCTTTTCCTACTCCACAACATGGACATTTCCAGTCATCAGGCAAGTCTTCAAATTTTACTGATTCTTTTTCATCATCGTAAATATAACCGCAAATTGTACAACGATATTTCTTGCCACCAGAAACGGTCTCTTCTTGGTAAGTAGGTGCTTTAGAAGAAGCTTTTCCCTTTAATACTTCATGATAATAACGATAAGTCATTGGTTTTTCTTCTGTTAATTGCTCAGCTTTAGTTACTCGTAAGATAAAAATATCATGCGTATCACAAGAAACAATATTGACTACTTCCCCTATTAAATAACTACAAACTCCTTCTATAACTATAGGAAATTCATCTACATCTTGGGTATCAACTTCTTGAAACTTATCTGCATCCCGAGAAGAAAAATAACCAAATTTCGCAATTAAATTACTTGACGCCTGTTCTGATAAAATCGATACTGCGCATTTCTTGCTTTCTTTTATGGCTTGATTTGTTGCGTTTTCTTTATTTAGAGTAATTGCCACTAATACATTAGAAGCCGTTACTTGCGTTAAAGTATTAATCACACAACCATAATTTTTATTGTCTTTTTTCGTAGTTACGATATACATCCCATAAGAGATTGTCTCTAATGCTTTCATATCCATATTATTCGACCTCTACTTTCCATAGTCCATGTAAGTTACAGTAAGAATAAATCAAGGCGCCTTTTTCATAAGGAGCAACGAATTTAGCTTCTTCACCTGGAGAAAGTAAAACTTCACGATTTTCTCTTTCTCCTTTAACCAAAATCCACTCGATATAGTGAGCATCCTCCATTACATGAGGTACGATAATTTCCATATTATCTCCTACTCTTTGATAGACTGGCAAATGTTTTTCAAAACTAGCTTCTACAGAGTTAGGAATCACTTCCTGCATCGTTTCTCCACAACACATAAGGTGATTTTCTTCCGTTAATAATTTAACTGTACAACCACAATGTTTACACGTATATAATTTTAATTCTTTCATTTTTCATTCTCCTCGTATAATAATATTTTGTAAGTTATTTTTGACTTACAATCAACATCTTTATAGTTAGTTTCTAACTAACAACTTTACTAATTGGTTGGGATACTCTAATGTTAAAATGTTATTGAAATATTTTTGACTGAGATCTTTATTAATTTTTCCCATTCTAATTCTTTAAAACCAACAAGTACTTTGTCTCCAACGATAAGTAACGGTCTTTTTACCAACATACCATTAGAAGCTAACAACGAGATTTTCTCATCCTGGGTCATATTGGGTAGCTTGTTCTTTAAATTCAACTCTCGATAAAGTATTCCACTCGTATTAAATAACTTTTGTAAAGGAATTCCCCATGCCAAATACTGTCTGATCTCTTCTTCAGTTGGTGGCATAGAAACAATATCTCGACAAGTAAAAGACATATGATGATCAAGAAGAAATTTCTTTGCCTTCTGACAAGTAGAACACTTAGGGTATTCAATCAATAACATCAACATTCCTCCTTTTAATGATCATGACCATGCATAAGTAAAGTAAGTAATAATAATCCAATGCCTAACAAACAACCAATTATCGTGATTTTCTTATTCTTACTATGAATCATCTTAGGAAGTAATTCCATCGTAAATATATAAAGTAACATTCCTAAAGTAAGAGTAAGAGAAATTGCCTTAATCACATTCATAATCGCAACAAAATGGAATAAGTAAACAATTAATCCCCCTAAAAAAGTAGAAAGGGAAATAAGAGTAATTAGCCACCAAGTTTTTTTCTTATCTTTTGTTGTCTGATAAAAAGTAGAAGCAATTACCATGCCTAACGGAATATTATGTAAGCCTACCCCTAAACTAGCCATCATTCCAGATGTAAAATCACTAACTGTTAAGGTATAAACAGCCATCCCTTCAACAATATTATGAAGAACTAACGCAACACTAGAGATCAACCCAATATGCTTCAAATTAGCTTCATCATCACTACTTGTCGTTAAATCGTCATCATGATCGGGAATAAAATGATCTAGCCCTTTCAAAAGACAGAATCCAATCAAAGTACCCGCTAAAATATAAAGTACTTTCCATCCCCCATTACTAGCTTCGATTACTTCATAAGCTTCTGGTAAAATATCGATCCACAATAACATAAAAATAACGCCAGCCGCTAAGGCAATGGAAAAATCAATAAATTTAGCATTATTCTTTGTTAAAAAAACGATAAAAGCCCCAACAACGATAAATACTCCTAACAGTAATGTAAGTAATAATCCTTCCATAATCCTAGCTCCCTCTTAAAACAATACATACCCGATGACAATTAAGCCTAATATTAAACGATACCACATAAATACTTTAAAGTCATGTTTACGAATATACTTAAGCAAAAATTCAATACATAACAAGCCCGCTATAAAGGCCACTAAAACGCCAACTACGAAAACAGCTAAATGACTTTCTATTGCGAGTATTGTACTTTCCTTAAATAAGCTAAGCACTACCGCTCCACAAACAACTGGTGCCGATAAATAGAAAGAAAACTTAGCTGCATCCTCACGATTTAATGACAATGACCTAGCTGCCGCAATCGTAGTACCACTTCTAGAAAATCCTGGAATTAAAGCAAACACCTGACTACAACCGATAAGTAAAGCATCTTTTGCCTTCATATCACCAAGGTTCTTTTTTTGTTTTGCTGTTTTATCGACTAAGTAAATAACAATACCCATAAAAATCAAAGCAAGTCCAATTAGTAAATAATTTTTTCTAACCACATTTTCAATCGTTTCTTCGAAGAAAACCCCGGCAAGCGCAGCTGGTATCGTTGCCAAAACGATATACCAGAACAACTTTCCTTCTTTTTGTTTGGTTCCTTTCGTTAAACCACTAACAAGCATCTTCCACCAATCTTTAAAAAAGTAAAGTAGAATCGCTAGTAAAGTGCCAAAATGTAGAGCGATATCGAAAGCAAGTTCCATATCCCCTGTTACTGTCTGACTAGCAAGTCCAAATAAATCCCGAAAAATAATCAAATGTGCACTTGAAGATATCGGTAAAAATTCGGCTATTCCTTGAATAATCGCTAGTATAATTACACCAAAATCCATGTTTCTCTCTCCTAACCTAACACCTATATAGCTTGATTATAACACGTCTATTAAAATATATTAATAAGATTAGAAATTTATCTTACCAATTGACACCTATTTAATGACATCCATCACAACTGGTACAAATTGTTTCTTTCTAGATACCCAACCATCCAAATAATAACCTTGTTCTAGATGTTCTTTAGAAAAAGCAGCTTCTAAACGTTCTTGATTATTTCTTGTATAGAAAATATAAGAACCATTCTTAATCATATCAGTAACGACAAGTAAAACTAAATCGTATTCTTTTTCACTTTGAATTTCTTCAATTAAAGCAATATAAGTATCTTTCTTTGCATAGATCTCCTCAAAATTCAATGTAAATACTTGACTAATTGCGATCTTTTTGTCATCTACTTGATAAGTTTTAATGTCGGTCATTACAATTTCTTCTTCTGTCTTACCTTGTAATGAAGTACCAGCTTTAAACATTTCTAAAGCATATTTTTCAATATCAACTCCCGCTAAATAAGCTAACTCTTTCGCAATCTGTTTATCAGTCTTCGTTGTTGTTGGACTAGTTAAAGCTAAAGTATCTGATAAAAGCCCTGATATCATTAATCCTGCAATATATCTAGGAATATCAACATGGTTTTCTTTATATAAATAATAAATAATTGTATTGGTACTACCCACTGCCATATTACGGAAATTAATGGGATTACGCGTAGAAATAGTACCGATATTATGATGATCGACAATTTCGACGATTTCAGCTTCATCCAACCCTTCAGCACTTTGTTCTAACTCATTATGATCTACTAAGATTACTTTCTTTCTTCGAATATCAGTAATCTCTGTAATTCTAATTAATCCTTTACAAGTTCCATTTTTTCCAATGATCGGATAATTATTGTGCTTTAACTTCGACGTCTTCGCGATAAAATCATCGTAATAATAAGATTCTTCAAAAGTATAAGGACGATCTCCAGAAATTAGTGTCTTTACATAGTTACTTAAATTGATTAATTTACAGGTATGAAAAGTATCTAATTTTGTACGAATAATATTTACTTTATTCTTTTTCGCAAGTTCTAGATGTTCCCCTTTGATTTCTCCATCACCAACAATAATCATCATTCTGACTTTATTTTCGATTGCATACTCAATTACACTATGACGATCACCAACGATTAAAATATGTCTAGGTTCTAGGTGTACTTGACTAAAAATTGTCGTACTACGATAAGCAGCGGTAACCAATTCACCACTAATTTCTTCATCAAAGCGAAGCATTTCTTGTCCATCTAAAGTTTTAAGTAAATTATCATAAGAAGTGTTTAGCTCGTTAAAATTGCCATTAATCATATTTTTCGCTATTGTCTTAACAGTAACTAAACCAACAAATTTATTATTATCATCGACAATAGGCACACCTGTTATTCCTTTATCTAATAAATATTGATATACTTCTCCAATCGAATCATTCTGATTCATTGCATAGTTCTTATGATAGTTTAAATCCTTCAATTGTAATTTGACATCATTTAAAAGTTTTGGCACTTTAACACCAAAATAGTCTAAAACAAATTGAGTTTCGCGATTAATTTCACCAAGTATTCTAGGTTCAGTATTAAATCCTAATGCATTTTTCAAATAAGATAACGCAATCGCACTAGTCACAGAATCTGTATCTGGTCTTTGATGTCCAAAAATATATATTTTTTCCATAATGACTCCTCCCTTTTTGACTTCATCATTATACAATATTTTTCTTTTTTTGACAATTTTTTCTTTTAAAAGATTAAAAATTAGCACTTTTAT
>CALVOU010000046.1 GCA_944350365.1 uncultured Bacilli bacterium | reverse complement strand
CTTAATATCATCTAATGGTACAGAAATTTATGATAACATTAACAAAAAAAATATTTATTGTAATTATTTACCAAAAAGGGAATGTAAGATAATATATCGAGAGACAAAAAAACTTGGACTTAGAATTATGTTTGTATCAGAAAATACTGAATATGTAACAATGTTTACTAGAAACGATTCACAGATTTTATTAGACGATAAAAATGTTGATAAAATACTAAAAAAAGATATAAAGCAAATTATGATTATTAGCAAATACAAAGAAGTAGTTAAAAAATATAAATCATTTATTGAACAAAAAGCTAATTTGTGTATTGTTGATTCATCAAGAGAAGACAAAGAAGAATTGTGGTTTAGCATTATTAATAACAATGCATCTAAAGGGATTGCATTACAAAAATTAGCAAAATATTTAAATGTTCCAATGAAAAATACGATTGCTATAGGTAATGATAAAAATGATATTTCTATGTTTGAAGTAGCAGGGTTAAGTGTTGCAGTAAGTAACGCAGAGAATGACATAAAAGAAAAAGTTAATTATGTAACATTATCTAATGATGAAGATGGTGTAGCGTTTTTTCTTAAAACATTGATAAAATAGTCGGATCCTAAAGACGGATCAAAAAACACATATTTGTTCCAAAAACGGATCAAAATCGACTGCCAAATTTTTTTGAAAATGTCAGTAGAATCATTTTTCGAAATATCAGCGTTGTAACTTGTAAGTAACATCGAAACCCCACAAAAGTATAAAAAAAGAGCAATTTTAGGGAATTTCTATCTAAAATTGCTCATATTTTGACATTTTTCTACCACTTTAAACCAACTAAAATATTAGTTTTTTTAAATAGGTAGTTTGTCAACACTCTCAGACTAATTGATTTAATTAGTTTTTTTATTTTCCAGAACTTAAAGTAATGGTAATTGTCGTATTGCTTGGTACCTCGCTATCTTTTTTCATCGATTGTTTAATTACTGTATCCTTTGTTTCTTCACTACTTGCGGTAGTAAACGAACAAGTAAGATTAGCTTCTTCGCATAATGTTTCTGCTTCTGCTTTAGTTTTTCCAATGAAATTAGGAACTGTTGTCGTACCACCTTGTGAAATCACTAAACTGATTGTATCGGTATTTTTAATTAAATCGCCTTCTTTATGAGAAGAAGAAATCAATTTTCCACTTTCAACACTAGAATCAAAAGAATAGTCAATATGATAGGATACCTCATTTTCTTCAGCCCATTTTTTAAAGTCATCCACATTCGTAAATTTAATCATCCGAATCTGTCCCTTAGAAATAACAACTCTAATCGTATCATTTACTTGAGCGACATCTCCTTTAATTTTACTACTACGAATTACTTTTCCTTCTTCAACAGAATCATCAAATTCTTCTTTAAATTCAATCTTTAAATGATTATCTGTTGCCCAACTAGTAATTTCACTAGCACTCATATTTGAAAAATCAGGAATCGTAATATCCTTTTGTCTAGAAACTGTAATTACTACTTCTTTAGTTCGTTCTTTATCAATGATTTTTCCTTTAGTAATACTTTGTTTAATGATTGTTCCTTCTTCATATTCTTCACTATAACCATATTCAACAGTATAGGAAATTGCATTTCGCTTTAACCAAAGACTTCCTTGAAAGAGATCCTTACCAACTAAGTTAATCATGGCAACGGACTCTAAATCTTCTTCTTTACCAAGGGAGGCTTTAAGCGTAATTTTACTATTTCTTTTCATTTCGTCATCATTTTCATTTTCTTGTTCAAAGATAACATCTTTTTTTACATCATCACGGAATTCAAAATTAATTTCTACATTGGTTAAAAAGTTTTCTTCTACAAAGTCAGCTACTTCATCAACACTCCATCCGATCATATCAGGAATGGCCGCCTCTTTTTCTTGATCAGGTCCATCTGAAACCGTAACCACGATTTTATCAATATCTTTTACTAACGTACCAGGTGCGACATTTTGACTCATAATTTTATACATTTCCAAGCTATCACTATTCTCATATACTTGTTCTACACTAATTTTATTTGCTTCCGCCCATTCAATAACTTCTGTAATATCCTTACCATAGAAGTTAAGTACATAGCTTTGACTAGGTAATTTAATCCAGTTTGCGGAAACTAAAAGTTGAAAACCACTATATAAAGATAATAATAAACTAGCTATGATAACATAAATTCGCCCCTTAGGATTATCAGCAAATAAACTGATAATCAGAAAGAATAAGGTAAACAGAGCTAAAATAGAAACCCCAATAATAGTAGCTAACTGTTCAATCACATCCTGACTAGTAATCACCGTATAAATAAAATAAGTAACCATTAAAACAAAAGAAAGAGCTAAACAAAAATAAGTAAGATACTTAATCCAACGATTTTTCTTCGTCATTTCATCAATTCCCATCTGGGAAAGTGTTTTTTCCTTTTTCACCATATCACCTCTATTTAATAATATTATATAAGAACAAATAGAACTCCTCAAGATAAACTTTTTTTCAAACTGTAAACTAAAGTGTCGTAATAAAAATAGAAAAGTTTAAGACGAAAAAAGTAAATAATGATATAATAACAGTACTAGGGGGAAAATATGACAAAACAGGACAAACAACTATACACTTATCTACACGCTCATTATCGAATGATTATTTCTAGCTTACTAATTCTAATGGGAATAATGATTTCACTATTGTTACCAGATATTCTTCTAAGAAATAGAATAGGACTAGAAATAAAAGCTTCATGGAGCCCACTTTTATTTACATTGAGTTGGATCTTTCTGCTTATTGGTATCATGATCTTTTTGAAAAAAAGAACGAGAATGATCTTGTATGGGGTAACGGTTGGATTCACGAATATAATAGTAATCCTACAAGATTTGTTTTTAAATGGTCAAGGGAAAATGTCACAAGTAGAGAGCTTCTTAACTATTTTTAAGATAAAAGACTTTACGATTCATGGGGATATTATAATAGGAAGTATTATCTCATTAGCTATTATGGGGATAACCCTTGTACTATTGAAAAAGCAAGAAGAATATCACATGGATCGTTATCAAAAAATTTATAGTTTACTGATTACCATTATCCTAGTTGGTTTCTGTAAAGGAAGTGCGACGACACTATTAGGACCTGAAATGATTAGTAAAACCGAAAAGAAGGTTGATCCAAATCTATTTGAGAAAAACACCTATCTTACTCGTCAAGATATCACCAAGACAATGAAGCTATCAGGGGTATACGAAGAAACTTATCGAAGTATTTGTGAGTGGTTAAGTAAAGAATATGAAAAAAGAAATCTAGAAGAATAAAATCAAACAATAGCTAAAATAGAAAGGGTAAAAATGATGAATAAATATGGATGGCTTCAAAAAAATATGAATTTGATTATTTTAGTTTTTCTATACATGCAACCAATTATCGATCTTTTCACTTCATTTTGTATTCATGTCTTAGAAATAAAAATTACGATCGGTATAGTGATTCGTGTATTATTCTTACTATTTTTACTATTTTATTATCTGTTTGTATTACCCAAAGAAGCTAGGAAAAAGGGAAAATACATTTGGCTAATTACTGCTTATTTACTCCTCTTTATGGGAGAAATTTACCTATCAAAGGATAGTAGTGTATTCTTTTATGAGCTATCTAATACCGTAAGAGCTTTCTATTTTCCCATTCTATTAGTATTATTGTGGACGATTTCTAAAGAACAAAAGATCACGTTCGAAAAAAAACATTTTGTCTATATTTCCTTGATTTATATTTTCTTTATCATCGTTCCTACGATCTTCGGATTACAATTAAATGGATATACAGAAGGAAAAATGGGCAATATTGGTTGGTTTAATTCTTCTAATGAAATCAGTGCCATCCTATCTATAGCTCTTCCATTTATTGTTTATTATTTAATCAAAAGTAAGGGAATAGTAAAAAATGTATTGATCTCTCTAGCTTGTCTTTATGTCATCTTTAACTTAGGAAGTAAAATTGTGATTTTAAGTTTAGGAATAACTTTATTTGTTTTCTTCCTTCTTTTGATCAAGAAACAAATAGAAAAAAAGAATATTAAAATAATTGCCTTATTTCTATCTTTGATTATTGTGATCAGTAGTATCGGAATCGTACTTATTCCTAGAACAAATTTCTATCAGAATATAAGAATTCACCTCGAGTTTTTAGGGGTAGAAAATATTAGTGAAATATTTACGGATTATCAATTATTTGATCACTTTATCTTTAGTAGTAGGCTATCCTTTTTAGAAGAAACTGCTTCTAATTATCATCAGGCTCCACTTACAGAAAAATTACTAGGAATAGGGTATGTAGAAAATTACGGAACGTTAACAGAAAACCGAAAAACGATCGAAATTGATCCGTTTGATATCTTATTTAGACATGGAATAATAGGTTTTCTCATTTATATGATTCCTTTTGTCTACCCTATTGTTTTGAGTATAAAGTCGAGAAAAAAAGAAAACTTTGTTTATTTTCTTGCCTTAGGTATAAGTATTTTATTAATGTGTTTATCTGGACATGTTTTAACTTCACCAGCTGTTAGTATATTTGTTGCGATGATTTTAATTACTATGATAGATAAGAATAATCAAAATAGAAAGGAAATAAAATGAAAACAGGAATAATTATTGTAAACTATAACGATTTTACTTCTACCGAAAAGTTAATCAACAACATCAAAGATTATCGAGTAATCGATAAAATTGTCGTTGTAGATAATCATTCGAGCGATGACTCACCTCAGAAATTAAAAAAGTTAAAATTACCCAAATTAAAAGTGATCATTAACGAAGAAAATAAAGGCTATTCCTATGCGATTAATACCGGCGCTAAATATTTAATTGCCGAATATAAAGAATGTAATATCATCATCTCTAACGCAGATGTGATTATCGAAAAAGAAGAAGATATAGAAACATTAATTAAATTGCTTCATCGTAAAAATGTAGGAATAGTTGCTCCAACTATTTTAGAAAGAGGAACTAAAAATAGGGGATGGAAAAATCCTACGCCTAAGCAAGAAATTATTCTCAATTTAGCCTACATTCATCGCTTTTTTAGAAAAAAATATCTCTATTATGACGATGATTATTATCAAGGAGATTTTAGTATCGTCGATGTTTTATCTGGCTGTTTCTTTTTGATTCAATCAAAAACACTACAAGCAGTAAATTACCTAGATGATCATGTTTTTCTTTATTATGAAGAAAATATCTTAGCGAAGAAATTACAAGTAAAGAAAAAAATAAATCTGATCAGCAACAAAGTAACGATCATCCACAATCATTCAGTAACGATTGATAAAAGTTTAAAAAGAATAAAAAAATATAAAGCACAAAAGAAAAGTCAATATTACTTTGAAGTCGAGTATAACAAAGCTTCTTCGTTAGAGAGAATGTTATTAAAACTAACGGCATGGTTATCACAAATTATTCTTTCTGCCAGTTATTTTATTCAAGACTTGTTAAGAAAATAAGAAAGGATGTAATAATGAAGAAAAATAAAGAGACGATACAAGAAATAATCAGCTATCTAGTTGAAGGAATTACTTCCTTCTTTTTAGGAATCTTTATTTTTCATTATGGATGTCACCCTAATTTATGGATGGATGGCATCTTTATTTTTATTTTTAGTTGTTTTTTACTAATAGAAATATTTGTTCTTTATCGAAGAGAAAAGAAACACTTAGAAAAAGTCTTTCTTCTATTAGGAATTCCCATCTGTTTTCTTTATACATTATGTTTAGGACCGTATCGAATTATGGATGAAACTGCTCATCTTGTGAAATCTCTCGATTTATCCTATGGGAATATCATTACGGCTAAAGATGAAGAGGATAAAGGAATCGTCTATGTTCCTGAAGGGGTAAATGAAATTGATGATAAAAAAATCACGAACTTTTCCTCACTCAGTAAAGCATTAACAGAGCATACTGATTATGAAAATTTAGTGAGAATGAATCCCTTTTTTACCTATACAGTTTTAAATTCACCGACTCCTTATCTATTATCCGCTAGTGGCTTTGCGATCGGTAGGGTACTAGATTTAAATCTTTATGTATCGATGTATTTAGCAAAAATGTTTCAGTTGATTTTTTTCTTGATTGCGGGATACTTCATTATCAAATTTCTACCTGTTGGAAAGTTATTTGGTATGATCTATCTGTTTAATCCTATGGTTCTACAACAGATGTCATCGATAGGAGCCGATAATTTTACCAATTTAACTTGTTTACTACAGATCAGTTATGTATTAAAACTGAAGTTTCAAAAAGAAGACATTACGCTAAAACAAGTTAGTTTACTGAGCATATTAATGGCTTTAGTTTCTAGTAGTAAATTTATTTATTTTCCACTCATCGGTTTAGTATTATTACTTAGAAAGAAAATAAAAACGAAAAGAGAAAAAATTATCCTGATTATAGCGACAATCTTTTCTCTAGCGATAGCTTTACTATTCATCATGATTGGATTAGGATATGATAATGAGTTTGCGTTATTTATTTCTGGAAACGAAATTGATGCGATGAAACAATTAGAATATGTTATCAAACAGCCGTTTAAATTTTTAGTAGTTTGTTTATCTACACTATTTACGAATTTTAATCTCTATGTAGAGGGTTTATTTGGAAGACAATTGGGAAATACAGATATCTCATTATTTTATCCTAGTTATATTGCCTATATTGTTTTATTCTTTTTCACACTATTCTTAGAAAAAGAAAAACAGAGTTTAGAAAGAACAACCAAACTTTATGCTCTAATTGTAGGAGTAATTTTAAGTTTGTGTGTGTTTGGGGTAGAATATCTAACATGGAGTGGAATAGGAAGTGATCTTGTAGATGGAGTTCAAGGTAGATACTTTTTACCGTTCTTTATTCTCTTTATGTTATGCTTAAAAAGAAAACCAAGACCTAGAAATCTAAAATATGTTCAAGAAATTTCTGTGTTATGCTTGCTCGCTATCGAAATAAGTGATATTTTTATATTATGTACAAGCTATGTGTAGAGATAGACCAAAAAATAATATTTTTAAGTAATTAACTGTATTTCTTTAAGTAAAAATAAGCATAAATTTCTATAAAAAAGATAAAATATATACGAAAGTGTCGCAGTAATGTCTCAGTAATGTCGCACCGGTGTCGCAGTAATGTCGCAGGTGTAGTCATGGCTTTCAAAACTCGACAGGTAAAATATAGAAAAATGATAAAATAACGCTAGGAGATGGTGCTATGGATAAAAAAGAGGTACTAGAAGCAATAAAATATTTAAGAAAATATAAAACTGAAACAGATAGAATAGAAGTAAAAACAGCTAAAGGTGGCTTTCCCAAAAAATGCTATGATACATTTTCTAGTTTTTCAAATAAATATGGGGGAATTATCATATTTGGTTTAAGTGAGGATAATGATTTTACTACTGAAGGAGTATATGACGTAAAAGATCTTCAGAAACAGATTACAGATTTATGTAGTGATTCTATGGAGCCAACTATCCGTCCTGATATATTGGCTTTTGAATTTGAAGGGAAAAATATTCTTGCAGTAAAGATTGAAGAAATATTACAAAACAAAAAGCCTTGTTATTATAAACCGAGTGGAATTAAAAGTGGTTCATATACACGTATTGGTGATAGAGATGATAAAATGACGGATTATGAATTATATTCTCTTCAAAGTTATAAAAATCATATTTTTGAAGATACTAGACCAAATAAAAGAGCAAATATAGAAGATCTAAATCTTGAAGAACTAAATTCATATATAGAAAAAATTAAAAGTACTAAACCTCATTTTGCTAAAAATGATTTTAATAAATGCTTAAAATTATGCGGAATAGTAGATTCCAATAAAGAACAAATTTTTCCTACTCTAGCTGGCATTATGACATTCGGGGAATATCCGCAAAGTTTTTATCCACAATTATTTATTGCTTGCATTGTTGTGCCAGGTACTGAATTGGGTGATACTGGGTCATTAGGAGAAAGATTTATTGATAACAAAAGAGTAGAAGGTACGATTGAAGAAATGCTCAATGATACAATGAGTTTTTTAAGAAGAAATATGAAAACAAGTGTTATCATAGATGAAAATGGAAATAGAATTAATAGAACCGAGTATCCGTTAGAAGCATTAAGAGAAGCAGTTGCCAATGCACTAATACATAGGGATTATTCTACCCAAACAGAAAATGCCTATATCTCTGTTAACATGTATGAGGATAGAATAGAAGTATTAAATCCTGGAACACTATATGGTACGAACAAACTTGAAAAATTAGGAACAGCAACAACCATGGAATCTAGGAATCCAACCATTGTTAGGATTTTAGAAGAAAAGGGATCCGTAATAGAAAATAGACATTCTGGTATACCAACAATGAAACGAGAAATGAAACGATATGGATTGCCTGAACCTGAATTTTATGAAGAAAGAGATTGTTTTAAAGTAATATTTAGAAATAGAATGGCATATAAATCTCAAAGTGATACACAAAGTGATACACAAAGTGATACACAATTCACAACAGCAACTAATATTACTGAGAAGGTTTTAGAGTACTGTAAAGAGCCAAAAACGGCTAAAGAAATACGTGATTATTTAAATATCTCTTCAAAAAGATATGTAGCGTATAATATTATTAAACCATTAATTGATATGAGAAAATTGGAATATACCAACAAAAAAAGTATTAATGCTAGAAATCAAAAATATAAAACAGTGGATTGATAATATTGTATAATAAAAATGGATAAAAAGGGTTTACTTTGAAGAAATATCAGTGCGTAAATAGGAAAAATTAAAGTATCTCTAGATATAGAAGTCTATTTCCCATTTTAGTTTATGCACTTAGTTCTTATTCTAAAAACAAAAATTACAAAAAATAAAAAAAGTAGGTAAAAAGTATGAGAAAACAAAAAGTAATCATTATAGGAGCTGGTCCAGCTGGACTTACTGCCGGATATGAATTATTAAAAAAGAGTAAAAAGTATGAAGTGATTATTCTAGAAGAAACCAAAGAAATTGGTGGGATTTCTAGGACCGTAAAATATAAAGGAAATAGAATGGATATCGGAGGACATCGTTTCTTTTCTAAAGACCAAGATGTCATGAATTTCTGGGAAGAGATTATGCCATTACAAGGGAAACCATCTTATGATGATAAAAAATTACATAGAGAAAAATCACTAAAAGAAGGTGGACCAGATCCTGAAAAAGAAGATAGAGTCATGTTGATCAGGCATCGTGTTTCTAGAATTTATTATTTAAAAAAATTCTTTGATTACCCAATCAGTATGAAAAGAGAAACTTTTCAAAATATGGGATTAAAGAGAACTTTTGTTAGTGGATGTAGTTACTTAAAAAGTATGGTTGTAAAGAAACAAGAAGATTCTTTAGAGAACTTTTATATTAATCGTTTTGGTAAAAAATTATACAGTATGTTCTTTGAAGGATACACAGAAAAATTATGGGGTAGACATCCTAGTGAAATATCAGCAGATTGGGGTAGTCAACGAGTAAAGGGATTATCGATTAGTGCGGTATTAAAAGATATGTTACATCTAAATAAAGGAAAAAAAGAAACCTCGTTAATCGAAGAATTTATTTATCCTAAATATGGTCCAGGTCAGTTATGGGAAACCGTCGCTGAAGAATTTGAAAAAATGGGTGGTGCTTTAGAAAAAAATCATAAAGTAGTAAAAATTAACTTTAAAGATAAGAAAATTACTTCTGTAATCTGTGATGTAAATGGAGAAGAAAAAACAATCAAAGGAAATATCTTTATTTCCTCGATGCCATTAAAAGATTTGGTAGCTGATCTAAATGGTGAAGTACCAAAGAAAATTCAAAAAATTGCCAAAGGCCTTCCTTACCGTGATTTTGTAACGGTAGGATTACTAGTTAAAAAGTTAAATTTGAAAAATGAGACTAAGATTAAAACCTTGGGAAATATTGTCCCTGATTGTTGGATTTATGTCCAAGAACCAGATGTAAAATTAGGTAGAATTCAAATTTTTAATAACTGGAGTCCATACATGGTGAAAAAATGTGAAGATACGGTATGGATTGGCTTGGAATACTTCTGTAATGAAAACGATAATTTCTGGAATATGAGCGATAAAGAATGTATCAACTTTGCGACAAAAGAATTGGTTTCTATGGGAATCATTAAAGAAAAAGATGTATTAGATTCCCATCGGGAAAAAGTCAAGAAAGCCTATCCTGCTTATTTTGATACGTACAGTGAAATCGATAAGCTAATCAAATATTTAAATAAATTTGATAATTTATATTGTGTAGGTAGAAATGGTCAACACAGATATAATAATATGGATCATTCGATGGTGACATCATTTGAAACAGTAAAGAATATTTTAAGCGGAGAAAAGAAAAAAGATAATATCTGGAATGTGAATACCGATAAAGAATATCATGAAGAGAAAAAAGAATAAT
>CALVOU010000045.1 GCA_944350365.1 uncultured Bacilli bacterium | reverse complement strand
ACAAGATAGAAGTTAAGGGTCTGTGTCTTACCAGGTCGGGAAGAAATTCGCGCAATATTTTTACGATTAACTAAACAGTTGATAAAACTACTTTTCCCAACATTACTTCTTCCAACTAGCATAAATTCTGGTAATCCGCCTTCTGGATATTGACTACGTCTAACCGCACTAATTGCCAAGGAAACATCACTAATTTTCATCAATTCTTTTCCTCCTTATCTTGAATATATTCTTGGCAAGCTCGATCTAACTCACCAACTAATAATTTAGCTTCTTCTAATGAAGTCACTCTAGCTCCCGATGCATACTTATGTCCACCACCATGATAATGTTCAGCTACTGTATTGATAACAGGGCCACGAGAACGGATATTAATTTTGATAATATCATTCTTCTTATCTTCTGAAATCATCACCCAAACCAATACTTCATCGATATAATTAAAGTTATTAACCATATTACCAGCCGAACCAACATCAGCATTAAACTTATTCAAAATCTCACTAGTTAGTTCAACATAACCAACACCATGTGCAGTTACCTTCATATTCTGACCAATGTAACCTTGTAACCGTACCTCAGGAAGAGGACGCATATAAAGGTTTTGATACAAAGAAGCTAGATCAAGGGAATATTCTTTTAAAAGACGTGAGACTAATGAAAAAGTAAAACTATCTGAATTAAACAAAAAACGATTCGTATCAGAAGCAAGACCAATAAATAATTTTTCAATCACTGTTCGATTTCGCTTTAATTTCGTTTTATAAAGCAACTGTAATACCATTTGACTTGCGGAAGAATTCTTATCATCAATCCATTCAAGATCACAAAACTCTTCAACAAAAGGATGATGATCAATCTTAATCTTATAAATAAACTTATCCACATCAGGTGCATCTACTCGCCGTTTATCTGGCGTATCAACTACAATAAGCAATGCTTTTTCATAATCGACATCCTCTAACTTATCTAAAGCACCCAAGTAAGAAAACCGCGCGCCACCTGTTCCTACGGCCAAAACACGTTTCTTAGGAAAGGTAAATTGAATTGCTTCCTTTAGTCCCAATTGACTAGCCATCGCATCAGGATCTACCCCAATATGTCTAGCAATCACGATCGTATCGTATTTTTTTATTGCTTTATAAATTTTTTTATACATAATTATCTTCCTATCTATTTTCTTCAAGTAAAGAAAGTGTATCCAAAGCAATCATCAATTCTTCATTAGTAGGTACTACATAACATTGAATACTAGAATCATCACTACTAATCTTAATTTCTTCTCCCTGAACTTTATTCTTTTCAAGATCAATCTTAACCCCTAGGCAAGAAAGTTGTTTCATAATCGCTTCTCTTACTTGCCAAGCATTTTCACCAAGTCCTGCAGTAAAACAAATAACATCAGCTCCACCTAATTCTACATAATAACTAGCAATATAATTAACAACTGTTCTTACATATTTATCAAAAGCTAACTTACATTGTTCATTTCCTGCTTCGATACCAGCATATACATCTCTAAAATCACTACCGTATTGGCTTAATCCTAAAAATCCTGATTCTTTATTCAAAATATTCATGATATCTTCAACAGGAAGCCCTTCTTTATCCATCATATAAGGAATAATAGATGGATCAATATCACCACTACGTGTTCCCATCATAATTCCAGCAAGTGGTGTAAATCCCATTGTTGTATCGATACATTTACCATTCTTAATGGCAGAGATACTACCTCCACTACCTAAGTGACAAATGATCGCACGACAGTCTTCTCGTCCTAATAATCTTGGAATCTGTTTGCTGATATAGCAGTGGCTAGTTCCATGGAACCCATATTTTCTAACCCCATATTTCGTATACCATTCATAAGGTACTGGATATAAATAACTTACTGGATCCATCGTTTGATGAAAAGCCGTATCAAATACACCAACCATTAAAACATTAGGTAAAGCATTTCTTACCGCTTCTATTCCTAAAATATTAGCTGGATTATGTAAAGGCGCAAGTTCAGAATACTTACGTAAATCTTCGATTACTTCATCCGTAATCACAACAGAAGATTTATACTTATCTCCACCATGAACTAAACGATGTCCTACCCCATCTATTTCTTCCAAAGAATGAATAATTCCAAGGGTTACCAAACGATCAAGTAAAACTTCAACCGCTACTGTATGGTTAGGCATATCCACTTCTTCTTTAATTTTTTCGCCATTATACTTAATCGTATAAAAGCTACCCTCTAACGTTACTCGTTCAAAATATCCAGAAGCAATACACTCTTTTTTGTCCATCTCAAACAAACTAAATTTAAGTGAACTACTTCCGGCATTAATAGACATTATTTTCATAGTTTTCCTTCTTTCTAACAATAACATTATACAATAAATAAGTACTTTTGAAAAGTAAAACCACATCGTTTTAGGTATCACAGAAAATAGAAAAAATGACCCTTCCAGAAGGAATAGATCATTTTATTTTAATTCTATTTTATCAAGCATTTATTCTCTTCAGCAATCTCTTCAATTTCCCATTCATATAATCTAGTAGGATTGCCATATTGATCGGTAATATCTACCCACTCTAAAGCAGGAAATTGGGCTAATGTTGACATATCTTCAATAGGATTACCTTCAATACTTAATTGCTCTAAACTAGATAAATGTTTCAAAAATTCAATACTAGTCATTTGATTTTCATTTACGCAAAGCCAACTAAGATTAGGAAGTAAAGCTAAAAGAGTAATATCCGCAATTTGATTATCCGTTAAACTTAAATTTTCTAAATTAGCTAAGGAAGAAAGAGGCTTAATATCTGAAATATGATTAAACATCGCACCAAACTTTTTCAAGTTTTCTAAATTAGCTAATCCTTCTATATCAGATATTTCATTACTATCTATTTCTAAAATAGTTAAAGAAAATAGGAATTGAATAGGGGTAATATCTGAAATCTCATTGAAGCTTAAATCTAAATAGGTTAAATCGCTTAAATTTTTTAAAGAACAAAGATCAGTAAGGGTATTACCACTTAAGTCTAATTTCTCCAAAGAAGTAAGATGAGATAATTCTTAGATATCCTGATCATTTAAATTTAATTTTTTTAAAGTCAAAGAAGTTAAAGAGAAAAGACGATCTAATACATCAGTATGTTCAACGAAGCAATCAGAATATAATTCATCTGGATCTCCTCCAGTTAACAATAATTCTTTTAAAGCACTTAAATTTTCCAAGAAAGATAAATCTGTCTTAGAAGAATGAAGGGTAATCGTTAATTTTTCTAAAGAAGTAAGATTAGCTAAAACGTCATAAAGTTCTTCTTCTTGATTTTTAAACTCTAAACTGAGCGATTTTAAATTAGGTAATTGATCAAGGAAAGTTAAATCGCAAGGTTCAAGAAGTTGAATCGATAATTCTTCTAAACCTTGAACGTTAACAAGTACTTTTGAAAGATAATCGAGATCTTTTTTAGAAAAAGTACTCGCACTTTCAAATTGATCACCGAAATCTTTGATTTCGACTATTTTTAATTCTGGCATTGAAATCAACAAATCACTAATTCTCTGATAAAGTTCTTCTGTACTCCACTCTGGAAAAGATTCTTTTATTTGATTAAGTTTAGTTGGATGAAGGAAAAAAAATCTACATTTCCATCAAACAACAAGCTTTTTAACATTCTTTCTTCTTCTAGCTGTTTTTCTTCTTCCAAACCAAGAACTGTCTCTTCTACTACTTCAGACTCAATTTCAGGTTGATGAGTCAGAAGACATTAATGTAATTCCTGTAGCTAACATAAACACACTTAATAAATACTTTAAATTTTTTATATCCATAAATTATACCTCCAAAATAAGTGAGAATAGTATACAACATAGATATAAATAAATCAATTTTCAATCTTAAAATATAAGCAAAATAAAATAATAGTAGTCTCTCACAACTTCTAACCAAAAAGAAAAACAATATGTTTCCATATCATTTTTCTATTTAACTTCTCTTAATTGATTTCAAGTTTAGCTTTTACGTATTCATTTTATTTAACGTATTTTTTTACTTTATCTTCTTCAGATTTTTTAGTAGTAGCCATTTGATCTTTTAAGGCAATTGCTTCTAATCTAGTTACCTCATCTGCAGGAATCATTGTGCCAAGTAAACAACGTCCTTCTGGCAATACTGTAGATAAATTAACTTTAGATAAGGCGTTGGTAATATTAGATGTCATCTGATTACCAGCACTAGTAAAGGCATAGCATTCTCGATTTCCATCTGATGCATTCGTAAAGTTAGATAAGATATCCGTTATCGCAATTTCTGAGAAAGCATCGCGAAACCTCTGGCTATCCCCTTTATCTAAATCAAATACTTCTGTTACTTGTTCTACTGCTGAATCAATGAACTCTACTAAATTTAAACGGAAGCGACCTTCTTTTTTTAACTGTTCTTTTAAGGCAATTGCTTCTGATTTAGTTTTATCATCGACTGGAATCATTTTCGTAAGTAAACAACGTCCTTCTGGTAATAAAGTAGGTAAATTAGCATTAGATAAAGCCTGCATAATATTAGGTGTCATCACATTACTAGCGCTAGTAAAGGCATAACACTTTTGATTACCATCAGATGCATTCGTAAATCTAGATAAGATGTCTATTACCGCAATTTCTGAGAAAGCATCACGAAATTTTTGACTGTCTTCTTCGTTTAATTGAAATACTTCTGTTACTTGTTCTACCGCCGAATCAATAAACTTTACTAAAGTTAAACGTTCTTCTTTTTTCATTTTATAAACACTCCTTTTAATTATTTTAACTTATTTTTCCTGTATCTCATCGAAAAGAATGGCCCTATTATACCACAAGTTCTCCTTTTATACAAAAAAATGAAGAAAAAAAGTACAGAAAAAGAAGCCAACAATTTAGCTTCTTTAATTATCTTATCCTTGAGTAAGAGAATAGGTATCTCTAGCGATCATTAATTCTTCATCTGTTGCGACTACATAAACTGGAATCTTGGATTCAGGAGAAGTAATTACGCCTTCGACACCTTTTCTCACAATCGTTTGATTATTCTTTTCTTCGTCTAAAATAATACCAAGTGAAGTAAGTTTTTTCAATGTCTCACCACGAATGATCGTATCGTTTTCACCACCACCAGCAGTAAAACAAATGGCGTCAACTTTTCCATCTAGTTTAACGTAATATTTCGCAATATACTCAACAATTTTTTCGGTATACATATCAAAAGCAAGTAATACCTTTTCTTCATTTGCTTCGTATGCTCGATCTAAATCACGCAAATCACTCATTCCCGCAATTGCTTCTAAACCACTTTCCCGGTTTAACATACTATCTAACTTATCTAAATTATACCCTGTCTTTTTCATCACGTAAGAAAGCATAGTATAATCAATATCCCCACTACGTGTTCCCATCATGATACCAGCATTCGGCGTAAAGCCCATCGATGTATCGATACATTTACCTTCTTTAATTGCGGAAATACTCGCCCCATTTCCAATATGACAAGTAATTAAATTAGGATTTTCTTTATTTAAAAGTTCTGCCATTTTTAAAGACACAAACTTATGACTTAATCCATGGAATCCATATTTACGAACATGATACTTGATATACCATTCATAAGGAACTGGATATAAATAGTTAACCTCCTTCATCGTTTGATGAAAAGCTGTATCAAAACAACCTACTTGTATAGCTGAAGGGATTGCTTTCTGAAAAGCCTTTACTCCAATCAAATTAGCTGGATTATGAAGCGGTGCCAAATCCGAAATATTTTCAATTTCTTGAATGACACGATCATTCATCACTACACTACTAGAATATAAATTACCTCCATGAACAATCCGATGTCCTACCGCTTCGATCTCATCTAAAGATTGAATTAACCCAGCAGAAACCAATTCTTTTAATAAGACATTAACCGCAGTCGTATGATTTTCTAACGGTAAATCTTTTTGAATTTTTTTTTCTCCGATACGAATACTATAATTACTTCCTTCTAAACCAATCCTTTCCATCGTTCCTTTCATCAATACCTTCTCTTCAGGCATTTCATAAAGACGAAACTTTAATGTCGAACTACCCGCATTAACTGACAAAATTTTCATATTATCTCTCCTTTTACTTATTATACTATTAATAAATTTCAAAAGGCAACAATATTTAAAAAAGAAAATACTCCCTCTACTTTTGGAGTAACTTATTTTTAGCCTGTGTCATTCCCAATTCAATCTCTTTTCGATAAGAAGGAATAATTGCATTCAATGTGTCAAAAAGTTCTCGTTCAGCCCGACTGAAACCATCAGTACGCCAAAATAATCTTTCTCCTTTCACACCCGTATGTTGGTAAGCCAAAAGATAAGCTACTTGAATAACATCTTCGCGTAACTTTTCTTCACTACCCATTTTAGTATATAAACGAACTAATCGTTCTAACACTTTCTGATAAGGTATCCATTCCTGATAAGCAATTTTATCTGTATAATGATTTTCACATTGAAAGTTTTCTTTAGGAACAAGCGATAGCCCACCATGAGGACGCATCTCATCAGGAAAAATACAACCATCCTGTTTTAAAGCTGTACAAGTGTTTTTAGCAGAAAACAAATCGACAACATCACGGCCTAAACCACGACTACGAACACATAAATGATACGAAATATTATGTTCAAAAACATCAAATTGCGCAACGATCGAAGCATATCCGCTATCTAATCTTTCTTTTAAACTAGATAAAGACATGCCTTTAAAATCACGAGGAGAATAACTACATCCTGAGTAAAGACAACACTTACCACCACAAGCTTTACACAAATCATGATTAATATATAAACTTTTTTCGTCTATTTTCATTCATATCTACTTCCATTTCTAAGATATTATTGTATGAAAAACAGAAAAAAAGTCAACAAAACAATACAAAAAGATAGGTATCTCAACCTATCTTTTAAGCTATCCTTAAATTACTTATTTATTTTGGTAGCTTCCACTAACTTGATTTAATCCGTTTTGAACTAAACGTCTAGTAATTTCACCACCAACTGAACCGTTAGCACGTGAAGTAGCATCTGGTCCTAAATTAACACCGAATTCGTTAGCGATTTCGTATTTCATCTTATCGATTGCTTGTTTAGCACCAGGAACTCTCATCTTCATTGAAGAACTTGTGTTATTCATTTTGTTTCACCTCCTATACATTTATAGAATGTGAGAAATGAATAAAATCATACATAAAATAAATTGGTAATTTTTTACTTTTTATAAAAGTGATTGAAAAGATTCATTTTCTATTTGATCTTCAGCCGTTATAGAAATTGTAATTACTTGATCAACGATTTCATCGATTAATTTTTCATAATCAAAATTAGCTTCATTTTTTAAGCATTCCTCCAAACGTGGATGAATAACGGGATGTTTAGGAACAAAGATCGTGCAACAATCTTCATACGGTAAAATACTAATATCATAAGTATCAATTTTTTTGGCAAATTCGATAATCTCTAGCTTATCTAAGCACGCAACTGGACGAATAACAGGCATATTCGTCACACTGTTAATCACTTGCATACTCGTTAACGTTTGGGAAGCAACTTGACCGATACTTTCTCCGTTCACAATGGCTAATGCTTTATATTTTTTGGCTAATCGTTCCATAATTCGATACATCATTCGTCGCATAATCGTAATTCCATAATCTTTATCACAATGTTTATAAATTTCTTCTTGAATTTTAGTAAACGGTACAATATGTAGACGAATATGATCGGTATATTGACATAATTTCTTAGATAAAGAGATTACTTTATTTCTAGCTTCCAAACTCGTATGAGGAAGTGCTTCAAAATAAACCGCATCAAGTCTTACTCCACGTTTTAATGCTAAATATCCCGCAACTGGAGAATCGATTCCTCCACTTAACATTAAAAGCGCTCTAGGTTGAGTGCCAACTGGATATCCACCTAATCCATAATATACTTTAGAATAAACATAGGTATATTCTTTTAAGATTTCCACACACAATGTAGTATCAGGATGATGAACATCTACGGTTAAATCAGAACGATTTTTTAATAAAAAGCCACCAAGTTGACGACTAAACTCTGTACTAGGAATAGGAAATGATTTTTCACTACGTTTAGTCTCTACTTTAAAGCTACCATGAATACCATCAAGAGCTAATAAACAAGTACTTTGAATTTTAGAAATATCTGTTTCTACTTGATACGCCACTTGATAAGTATGAATACCAAAAATTTGATTAATATTAGCCAAAATCGTTTCTAAATCTTCATCACGAAAATGAATATACATTCTAGAAATATCCCGACTAATTTTAACTGGCATATTTTTTAATTTTTTTTGAATATTCTGATATAAAGTGTTAATAAAAAACTTACGGTTTCCTTTTTTAGTTGTTAACTCTCCATACTTGATTAATATAACTCTATCCATTATTTTCCCCACTTTCTAATTATTTTATTGATATTAAAAATTTAATTTTTGTATACATTCTTTCAATGAACGAATGAAATAATGAATTTCTTCTTCTGTTGTCAAATAACTGATACTGACTCGAAGAGAATGATTACTTATTAATGAATCTTCTCCTAAAGCAACTAATGGTAAAGAAGCACCACTATCTTTAGAACAAGCTGTTTTCGTAGAAATATAAATATCTTTTTCTTCTAAAGCATGTAACATAGTTTCTGGTTTAACTCCAGGTACACTAATATTTACGATATGAGGAATTGTTTTCTCTCTACTATTAAGGATAATACCGTCGATTTTTTCCAATTCTTTTTTTAAAAGACGACTAAGTTTTTCGACATGGCGATATTTCTCATCAAAATCCGTTAAAATTAATCGAAGTGCTTTACTACAACTGACAATAAGTGGTAAAGCTGGAGTACCACTTCGATAGTTAGATTGGCTCTTTCCACCAAAAATAAGTGGTTCCAACTCGATATTGTTCTTTTTAATCAAGCATCCAATTCCTTTTAAACCAAAAAATTTATGGGCACTAAAACTATAAAGATCAACATGTTCTAAAGAAACAGGAATTTTACCGACCGCTTGAGTCCCATCGACGTGAAAAATCGTTGTAGGAAAATCTGTCAAAAGCTGTCCTATCTTGTCGATATCTTGACAGATTCCCAACTCGCTATTGACATGGCAAATACTGACAAGAACTGTATCTTTAGTCACCATCTTTTTAAATGCTTCAAAATCGATCAAGCCTGAATCTAAAAGAGGAACATAGTCGATAACATATCCACATTTTTCTAAGTAAGATATACACTCTAAGACACTAGAATGTTCTAATTTAGTAGTGATGATATGTTTACCACGATTAGGATATTTTCGAACAACACCTTGTAACGCTAAATTATTCGCTTCACTCGCTCCACTCGTAAAAATCACTTCCGATTCCTTGACATGAAGTAATTCGGCAACTTGCTTAGTAGAAGCATCCATTAATTTTTTTGATTCTACGCCCAAGCGATGAAGAGAATTCGCATTACCAGGAAAATTTAAACATACTTTTGAAAAAGAATCCAACACTTCTTCATTAACTGGCGTGGTCGCACTATAATCCAAATATACCATAAAATCACTCCCTACGAATCAATGACGCACCTATTATAGCACAGAAAAAAAACATCCGTAAACAAAAAAGAAAAAAATTGACGGGTAATTTCTCTTCAAATGAAAAAGTAAATTCCACTCTAACCATTTCAAAGTGAAATTTACTTTTTCATTTGAGCAAAAAGCCATTTGTTTCCTATTGCACACAATACTGTTAAAAATTTTAAATACTTTACTTTATAATTAAATAAGCGTGAACATTCCCGTTAGCAGAGGCCGAAGGAGGACTACCACTAGATGTCGCATAACCAGTAGAAGCACTTGTTCTAATATAACAAGAAAAAACACCGGTACTTGAATTATAAGAACTAACAATAGATGCAGATGTATTAACACTCATAGAACTGACATTGCTATATAAAGGACGAATGACGTTCGAAGCAGATGCAGAAGCAGACGCAGATGGAACGATCAAAAAATTACTTGTTGTAAAATTCTGATATCCTTCATAACTACTTACATTAAAGGAAGTTCCTGTCCCTAAATCTATAAGTGTTGTACCATCCTTCTTACCTTTCTCATATCCTTCGTTATAACCATTATTATAAGCTGTCGTACTATTTAATGTTCCACCACTATAATATCCAGCTGGAACAGTATATGTTGTACCAGTACTTGGTTTCCAATTTAAATCACCTCGATTGGCCATACTTCCTGTTACCTTATTTCCATTTACCCACGCTGTTTTTCCAGTTAAAATTTGAGCAGCTGTTGCAGTCGCCTGTGTTTGACTAGCAAGAGAGGCAGCGGTTACTTTTCCACTTCCATTATGATAACCTGCAGGTATCGTATAACTTCCTCCTGCATTCAATGTCTGACTTACCG
>CALVOU010000044.1 GCA_944350365.1 uncultured Bacilli bacterium | reverse complement strand
GTAGTGGTTTAACCAGTCTAGATGTAAGTGGTTTTGATACATCTCAAGTAACGTATATGAGATCTATGTTTTATGAATGTAGTGGTTTAACTAGTCTAGATGTAAGTGGTTTTGATACATCTCAAGTAACGAATATGGGTCATATGTTTGATGGTTGTAGTAGTTTAACTAGTCTGGATGTAAGTAATTTTAATACTTCTAAAGTAACGAGTATGGAGAGTATGTTTTATAGATGTAGTAGTTTAACAAGTCTAGATGTAAGTGGTTTTGATACTTCGAAAGTAACGAATATGGGTTATATGTTTTCTGTCTGCAGTGGTTTAACTAGTCTGGATTTAAGTAATTTTAATACGTCTCAAGTAAGGGGTATGGAAGCTATGTTTTATGAAAGTAGTGGTTTAACTAGTCTAGATTTAAGTAGTTTTGATACATCTCAAGTAACGGATATGGGTTCTATGTTTTCTAACTGTAGTAGTTTAACCAGTCTAGATGTAAGTAATTTTAATACGTCTCAAGTAACGTATATGGGGCGGATGTTTGATGGATGTAGTGGTTTAACTAGTCTAGATGTAAGTAGTTTTGATACATCCCAAGTAACGGATATGGGTTCTATGTTTTCTGGATGTAGTGGTTTAACCAGTCTAGATGTAAGTGGTTTTGATACATCTCAAGTAACGTATATGAGATCTATGTTTTATGAAAGTAGTGGTTTAACTAGTCTAGATGTAAGTAGTTTTGATACATCTCAAGTAACGGATATGTATGGTATGTTTTCTGGCTGTAGTAGTTTAACCAGCTTAGATTTCAGAAAAGCTACGTTTACTTCAGTAACTTATTATGCTCTTATGTTTAGGAATGTTCTATCTAGCATTAAAATAACCGTTAAAGATGCGGATGCTCAAAGTTGGATTCAAGCTAGATTAGGTAGTGGTAAAGGTACCGTCATTATTGCTTAACTTTTAAGAAATCAAATTGTTTGATTTCTTTTCTTTTTTTAGAATAGTTTCTTTAAAAAAATTAATACTATAAATGGATTCTATGAAATAAGATAAATTAGGTGAGGTGGATGTACCGAGTATTTTTCTTTTTATTAGGATTTGGTTTTATGGTAATTGGTTTTACGTATATTGTGACCTATTTGAATCTGTTAACAATGGGATATAGCTTTATCGATTATTTGAGCTTTATCTTTACGAGAATTGAATGTCTATTTTCCTTGGTTGGTTTATTGATGGTCAGTTTGGTAATTTTTCTAAGTGGGAGGCATCATAATGATTTATATATATGATATATTGTTAAATTTTAGTGATGGTGTTCTTTATGAATTTTATGAATGGAATACAAATGATGATATAGAAAATATGAAGAAAATTAAAATGGTAAAGATAGATAAACAGGATTTTGAACAGTTTCTTCATTATAAAATAAAGATTTCTACTGATTTTTTACTAAAGATATTTAAAAGCTGTGAGGTTTACTCGAATAAGGGGGTAGAAACGCTTGATTATTGTTGTTTGTTTTCTGATGGTAGTAGGGTTTTAGCCATAGAGTTTTCTAAGAATGGAGAGAGTATCTGTAAGAGTAAATTATTATTGGATGAAGAAGAGGAAATCGCTTATTTAGCGAGTAATTTAGCTTTTACGCCACTTGAGTATACTGTCGTTAAAGAAGAAAATTCGCTTCGGTTTCTTACCCGTCGAGAGTTAAAAATGAAAAAATATTTAACCGCTGAATTACAGGAGACGTTTCAGTCAAAGAATTATCACAAGTTAAAGTTTTTATATTATGAATATTATGATGAAGTGGTGAATAGTTATCAAGTGATGTACGAGCGACTTATTCATAGTATGGATAATTATTTAGACGATAAACACGTTGCGCTTTATCAGTTACTTCGGTTATCTCATAAGAAAAAACAAGTATGAAGTTAGTAATTAATTTTCATACTTGTTTTTACTTTTTTCATCGTTTCTTGTGCTTTTTCCTTAGCTATTTTTGTTCCATTATCTAGAATTTGTTTTACTTCTTCTGGGTGTTCACGGTAGTATTCTTTTTTCTTTCTGATTGGCTCTAGGAATTCATTCATTCTTTCTATTAATTCTTTTTTACACGCAACACATCCTCTTTGTCCCATTTTACATTCTTGGCATACGGTTTCTAAATTAGGATTATCGATAATTTTATGATAGTAATATACCATACAAACATCAGGATTAGCTGTATCATCTTTTCTTATTTTATTGGGATCAGTTACCGCAGACATGATTTTTTCTTTGACTTGTTCTTCGGTATCGATAAGATAAATCGCATTTCCTAGACTTTTTCCCATTTTTTCATTGCCGTCAAGTCCCTTAATTCTAGGATTTTTAGAAAGAAGTGGTTCTGGTTCTTTTAAAGTCACTCCATAAATAGAATTAAATTTTCTTACGATTTCTCGACATTGTTCAATTAGAGGGAGCTGATCTTCTCCGACAGGAACAAGTTCTCCATCGAACGCTGTAATATCCGCTGTTTGACTGACCGGATAACCGACAAAACCGTAAGTAACACTTTCCCCACTTGATCCAAAAATCGCTTTCTTTTGAGCAATTTCATTTTTTACGGTTGGATTTCGATAAAGTCTACTCATGGTGACTAAGTTAGAGTAGAAAACGGTTAATTCCGCAATTTCTGGAATTTGTGACTGAATAAAGATATGTACTTTTTCAGGATCAATCCCAATCGATAGTAAATCACTAGTTAGTTCATAGACACTCTTATTAATTTTGTCAGGTTGATGAAAGTTATCGGTTAATGCTTGAACATCCGCAATTTCTAAAAAAAAGTCATAGTTATCTTGTAACGTTAACCAAGTTTTGCAGGCTCCGAAGTAATGTCCGAGGTGTAAATTTCCGGTTGGTCTGATTCCTGTTAGAATTGTTTTTTTCATTTTCTCACATCCTGTTTGTATTCTAGCACATTTTTTATTCAAAATAAATAAAATTAAAAGAAATAGTATGTATAGTTCTACTGATTTTGATTCATCCTACAAATGAAGGAGGAGAATATGAAAAAGATTATTGTTAGTGTACTTGCTTTATTTTTACTAGTTGGTTGTGGCAATATGATGAATACCCCTACCAAAAAAGTAGAGGAGTTTTTAAGTAAATATCAAACAATGGATGAAAAGGTTTTATCTCAGTTAGATGAAGTAATCGATAGTGCGGGAACGATGTCTAAAGATCAGAAAGAAAAATATCGGGAACTAATGAAAAAACAATATAAAAACTTGAGTTACAAAATTGATGATGAAACAGAAGATGGTGATCACGCAACAGTTGAAGTAGAGATTGAAGTATACGATTACGCAACAGCGATTACGGAAGCAGAAACTTATTTACGAACCCATCCTGATGAATTTATGAATGAGGAGACTAATGAAACAGATGATGCTAAATTTATGGATTATAAATTGGATCAGATGGATGATGTGAAAGATAAGATAAAATATACAATTAATTTTACGTTAACGAAAAAGGATGACAACTGGGAAATGGATGAGATTACTGATATTGATCGTCAAAAGATACATGGTTTATATTCATGATTACTATAGAAAAAAACTACTGGAAAGAGTAGTTGAACCTATCTTTTAAATGGTTCGATTTACCCTAATTCTAGTAGTTTTTGTTTGAATTCATTATAGTCATCTACTTCTTGTCTTAATGGAGTTAGAAAGTCATAAAAAGGTAAACCTTCTAAATCTTCATCGTTATACTCGTAGTGATAATATTGTTTTTCTAGTGTTTTGTCTTGATAAATTTCTTCAAGCGATTTCCAAATGGTATCTTCTAGTCGTTGGTATTCTTCGACAAAGTAATCTTTGATAAAGGGATCACTTTCTAATTCTTCGATGTAGACATTTAATGTATAAAGATTATAATCCCGATAGAGATTAAGTAGATAAAATAGCGCATTTTTTGGTAGAGGTTGTTCTCGTTCTATAAGATTTGCCATGAGATATTTGGCTAAATTTAAGCTGTTTAGCGTATACATTTCCGTTATTTTATTCTCAGATTCAGGATAGTTATCGTATAGGCTTTGATCGTAGAAGTCTAGGGTATCCATGGTGTGCATGATTTCATGAACTTGTTTTTTCTCCTCGCTAGTTTCTGCTTTAAATAGTTGATAGAACCCTTCTTGATTTTTGGTTAAGGATAAATCGATAATGGTTTCATTCGCTACGAAGTCTTCTTTAGGAAGCATAGCGAATTGTAGGAGATTAAAGTTTGTCATATCTGGAAAATCAATTGGATAATCAGGATGATAACTTTGTGATACGATATAAGCTACACTCTCATCGATAGTTCTGGTTCTAAGACTACTTGGTTGATTCGGATTAAATACTTCTATTGGTTCTTGCCAAACACTGACTTGAATGGTATTTTTTTGAACATCTGGACATCCTGCTTGTAGTAGGTGAGTAATTTCATGGGCTACTTTGATTTTAAAGTAATCTTTGTCACTTTCTTCTGTTAATGATAGCTTAAAAGTATGCCAATCTAATTCTCCAGTAAACATGATATCGACATAAGGTATTCTTTCTTCTTTTAGAATGGTTAACTCTTCTAATTTACACGCTAGTTCTTTGTTGTCTAGTTTTCTTTCTTCTTCTATTTGAGTGATAAATTCTCTTACTGTAGATAGAATTTCCATTAATTCTGGTTCAGTAAATTCTTCGTAATAGTCTTCATTACTTGTTTGTAAATACTCTTGATTATTCTTTTTTATTGTTTGATAGAGTCTTTCCCACTTAATGGTATCTTGGTTAGAATCATATAGATTTGTATTTTGGTGTTTTAAAACTTCTACTTTTGAATAAGTATAGTTGTTTAGTAATTCTTCTAATTGGTAGGTATCTTCATAACCATTTAGATATTGGATTTCTTCTAATTCTTCTAATGAATGTTCAATTGTTTGTTCGGTACTACAGTATTGTAATTCGTCTAAGTTTGGACTGGCTAATTGGATTAAACTAGTCCCAAAAATTAGACTGTAAATTTTTATTCTGTTCATAGTATCCCTTTCTTTTTAGTACTCTTATTATACGAGGGTTCTATCATTTACGCAATTATTATTTGAAGAAAATGCCCATCTCAATTGGTAACTAATGATTTTAAGGACTAAGTGTTCTTTTTTTTTCATATGTTTTTATAGGTGAGTTCATGAAAAAAGGATTGATTGTATTCATGGTTTTATGTTTATTTCCGACTAGTGTTTATGGAATGACGGTCAGTAGTCGTAGTGCTTGTTTAATAGATACCGCGAGTGGGCGGGTTTTATTTGCGAAAGATAAGGATACTCCTCGTTTGATTGCTTCGATTACCAAAATTATGACGGCAATTCTTGCGATTGAGTCGGGACGTTTGGATGAAGTAGTTACGGTAGGAGAGGAAGTTCTTACTATGTATGGGTCGAATATTTATATTGAGTTAGGAGAGAAGATGACCCTTTTAGATTTGGTTTATGGACTGATGTTAAGAAGTGGAAACGATGCGGCGATTGTGATTAGTGTTTTTGTTGGGGGAACGGAAGAAAAGTTTGTCGAGATGATGAATCAAAAAGCAGCTAGTATCGGTATGCGGAATACTGTTTTTAAGAATCCTCATGGCTTAGATGAAGTAACTCAGAATAAATCGACGGCTTACGATATGGCGCTTCTATCTAGTTATGCCTCTAAAAATGAGACATATATGAAGATTATCGGTACAGAAAAATATAGTGTTCAATCGGATAAAAAGAGTTACTTATGGCATAATCGAAATGAACTTTTAGGAAGTTATCGTTATTGTACAGGGGGAAAGACGGGTTATACGCCTAGCGCGGGAAGAACTTTGGTGACGAATGCTAATCGGAATGGTTTTTCTTTAACGGCAGTTACTCTCAATGATGGGAATGAGTATCAGACACATGAGGAGTTATATGAATATGCTTTTTCTGAATATAAAACGTATAAGATTTTAGATACAAAGAAGTTTAAAATTGATGATGCATATTATCCCGATAAGATTTATATCCGGGAAAATTTTTCTTATCCATTAACCGAAGAAGAAAAGGAACAAATAAAAGTAGAAGTGAAATTAACCAAGTTAAACGATTATCGTGATGGGGATGTTGTCGGTCTTGTTACTGTTCGATTGAATGGAGAAGAGATCCATCATCAGAAGGTTTATGTCCAAGTGAAGAGTGAGAAAAAGGGATTATTTTCTTGGATTAGGTCGTGGTTTTCATGATTAACCTTATCTGGGGGAGTTTTATTTTAATCGGTATCGGGTATGCTCTTTTAACCGGTAGGGTCGATGTCATTAATCAGGAAATTATCGAGTGTGGAAGTAGTGCGGTCGAGTTATTTATGGGCATGTTTCCGTTAATGATTTTGTGGAGTGGAATTATGAATATTGCGAAAAAAGCAGGAATTTTGGATCGCTTGGCGAAGATGATGCGTCCTTTATTTCGGCTTATTTTTCCTGAACTAAAAGCCGATGATCCAGCTCTTGGTTATATTGCTAGTAATCTGACGATTAACATGTTAGGTATTCATAATGCTTCAACTCCCTTCGGATTAAAAGCGATGAAGTGTTTACAAGAAAAGAATCCAGATAAAAAAGTAGCGACTCGTAGTATGATTACTTTTTTAGTTTTAAATACGAGCGGGGTAACGTTAATCGCTACGGATATTATTGGTGTACGTTCAAAGCTTGGCGCTAGTTCTCCTACCGATTTAGTGATGATTACGATCATTGCGACTATTGTCAATTCTTTTTTAGCTTTACTGGTAGATAGGATGTTGTGGAAGAGGTGGAAAAGACGTGAACTTAAGCGAACTTAGTCAGCTATTTATTCCTTTATTGGTACTTGGTATTATTGGATATGCTTTGTATAGAAAGGTTAATGTTTTCGATGAATTTGTAGATGGCGCTAAGGAAGGTTTACAATTAGGTTTTAGTGTTTTTCCTTGTTTAATTGCGATGATTTTCGGGATTAATATTTTATTAAAGAGTGAGCTTTTGAATCATGTTTTTTTATTTTTAGAGCCACTATTTTCTTTTCTTCGTGTCCCAGTTGAAATTTTACCTATGGCTTTAATTCGTCCTATTTCTGGAAATGCTTCTTTTGCAGTCATGATCGATATTTTTAAAACTTACGGTGTTGATTCTTATCTAGGAAGAATCGCTGCTGTAATGCAAGGGGCAACGGATACGACCATTTATGTTTTGTCGTTATATTTTGGAAGTATTGGGATAAAGAATATTTGCTATGCATTAAAAGCGGGATTATTTGCTGACTTTGTGACTTTGGTGATGAGTATTTTATTAGTTATGTTTGTATTTGGCAGTTAATGTATCGTTGAGTTGTTGAGAAAACGATACTAGACGGAATGGAAAATTTTTAGCACACTTCCATTCGTTTTTTTTGCCTCTTTTCTGGTTTTGTGATATAATTGGGACGATTTAAACAAAGGGGGCGAATGAGATGGCAGATATTTGGAAGAAGAGAGTAAAAGAATTAGAACTTGGTGCTGATGTTTATGATGAAGTAAATGATTTTTTTCTAGAGATTGAAAAAAGTAAAAAAGTAGAGTATCCAGCTGTTGACGAAAGTAAAAAGAAGGCTCAATCAGACATTGACAAAACTAAAAAAGAAGACCAACAAGAAATCGATGAGGATAAAGATCTAAATTACCGTGAAGGTCAACATACCATGGCACTTACTGTAGCGGAAGCGCTAAAGGAAAAACAAATTTTATTAATTGAAGCGCAAGTAGGAATTGGTAAAAGCTATGCCTATTTGATTCCACTCGTTTATTCTTTTAAAAAGAATCCCAAAATTAAGGGAGCAGTTATCGCCACTTCTACTATCGCTTTACAAGAACAGTTGATGAGGGATATTGCTAAGGTTGTAGAAATGTTAGATATTGATGATTTTGAGGCGATTTTAGTTAAAGGAAAAAATAATTATGTTTGTGAAAAACGCGTACATGAATTTTTAAAAGAAGTTGTAGACCCATCTTATCAATATATCTTAGAAAAAATAGAACAGGAAAAAGAAAGACCCTTAGATCGTGATGATTTTTTAACGATTCCTGATTCTATTTGGAAAAAGATCAATGTCAAGAATTGTTTAGCTCGTGCATGTCCATATTATATTAATTGTCAATTCACTTTACAAAAGGAAGAAAATGTTGCTCGTAAAATTGTGGTTACTAATCAGGATTATCTTGCGCAACATTTGAAAATGGGTAATGAGTCTTCTTTGTTGAAGGATGCAAGTGTGGTCATTGTAGATGAAGCCCATAACTTGGAAGAAAAGGTTAGAAATTCTTATACAGAGACGGTAGATAAGCGTAAAATTGAAGGCGCATTGTACCATCTATATAATTCCGTTACTTTCGGTGAAGAAGAATTTTATCCTGAACAAGCGACGATTTCTCTTTTAAATCATTTTTTTGTTAAGTTGAGAAGTAGTGCGAAAAACTCGTTAGATCGTCATCTAGAAGTAGATAGTTACCAAGATTGTGATCGCGTGATGATTAATTGTAGTCCAACGATGAAAAAAGAAATCGATACTTTAATTTTTAAGTTAATGGAAGCAATAAAAGTTACTGATCAAAAGAGTAAGCAATATGAAGGACTATCTCCTGATAAGAGAGCGGTTGATATCATCGAACAGTTTTGTAAATTATTAAAAGATTTACTAAAAGGGGATAAGTCCACTAATCTTTATTGGGCTAAGTTTTTGGACAAGAATGGAAAATATGTCCAATTAAGTTACGTTTCTAAAGAAACGGGTAAATTATTGGCTAATTCTTTATCCCGTATAGATGGTAGTGTGGTTTTAACAAGCGCTACTTTGTCGGCAGGGGACGATTATCAATATTATGCAGATTCCATTGGCTTGAATCAAGTGATGGGACGTAAGGTTTTTAAAGAGTTTCCCATTGTTTCTCCTTATGATTATGCGAATCAGGTTCTTTTGTATACCCCAACAGATATTACGAATCCTAAGTTGGATCGTGAGCACTTTTTAGATGATGTGGTTTATCGTGTTCGTGATTTATTTGCATTAACTGAGGGCCGAAGTTTAGTTTTGTTTACTTCTCGAAGCGATATGAATTATGTATATGAACACCTCGGTCTAGAAAACTTTGATTATCCTATTTATATTCAGAGTGATAACGTGGATATGAAAAAGTTAAGAGAAAGTTTCGAAAATAATATTCACTCCTGTTTACTAGCGACTGGTACTTTCTTTGAAGGAATTGATATTAAAGGAGAATCACTAAGCAGTGTAATTATTCCTCGTTTACCATTCCCAATTGTGGATCCGGTAATTGATTTTAAAGCCAAAAAATATCAGGATGGCTTTAAGGAAGTTTATTTACCAGAAATGATGATTAAATTAAGACAAGCAACAGGTCGATTAATTCGCAGTTGTAAGGATAAAGGCATAATTTCTATTTTAGATCCGAGATTTATGGAGTATAATGAGATGTATAAGCAGATGTTAACGGCTAATTTACCGTTTACAAACATCACTTCAGATATGGATGAGGTAAGAAAATTTGTTCGAGAAAAGTTACGTTAAGCAGAAAGGAGAAAGAAGGTGCATTATGGAAAGACTACAGAAAGTAATTGCGAACTGTGGATATTGTTCCAGGCGGAAAGCGGAAAAATTGATTGTTGAGAATCGAGTAAATGTAAATGGCAAATTAGTAAATCAACTTGGTTTTCAAGTCAGTGATCGAGATAAAATTGAGATTGATGGAGTTCACTTAGAACGCCAGGAAAAAGTTTATTTTTTACTCAATAAACCACGCGGAGTGGTAACGACAGCGCACGATGAAAAAAATCGGAAAACGGTTGTCGATTTGATTGATACGGATAAGAGAATTTACCCCATCGGACGATTAGATTATGACACAACCGGTGTATTATTATTAACGAATGATGGCGAGTTTGCCCATTTGTTGATGCGTCCTAATGAGGCAATTGATAAAGTGTATATCGCGAAAGTAGATGGCATTTTTTCAGTAGATGCTTTTCGCGAATTAAAAAAAGGAATAAAAGTAGGCGACGAAGTTTTACATGCTAGCCGTGTCAAAGTAAGAAAAATCGATTTAAAAAGCAAAAAAACTTTAGTTGAAATTACTCTTCACGAAGGAAAAAACCATCAAGTGAAAAAAATGTTACAGGCAGTCGGTTTTCCGGTAGTTAAGTTAAAGAGAGAACGGTTTGCTTTTTTAACAACTGACTCATTGTTATCTGGAGAATATCGTGAACTTTCTCCTAAAGAAGTTCATCAACTATTTGCTTTAGCGAATAAAGGTAAAGGAAAAGAAAAAAAGATTAGGAACAAGTAATTTTATGCTCCTAATCTTTTTTGACTAATTTTTTTAAGTAGAGTCTATTCTTCGACAACAATTGCCCCTGTTGGACAACTTTCTGCTGCGTCTTGAACATTATCTTTTTCTTCTTCCGAAACTTCTATTTTGTCTTCGTTTCCTTTTACTTGTGCTAGTCCATCTTCACCAATTTCAAATACATTTTCAGCGATATAAGTACAGCTACCACAACCGATACAAGTATCTTTTTTTACATATGTTTTCATATTTTCTCTCCTTTACATGTATTCATTATAACGAAAAATGAAAAAAATGACAATTCTTTCTTTGATTATCGATAGGGAATTT
>CALVOU010000043.1 GCA_944350365.1 uncultured Bacilli bacterium | reverse complement strand
AATTTCTGATACAGAATATGAAAACTTTAAAAATAGATATTTAGAAATCTTAAAAGAAGGTAATCTTGAATATAAGAAAGATTTAAAAACAAATTCTTATAAATAAAGATGAGAGAAGATTACTAAATCGTTTAGAAAAATATGTAGATAATCATTTATTGTTTTTAAAGAAGTTTTATGTTCCATTTTCTAATAATAGAGCAGAAGCAGATTTAAGGTTTGTGAAAGTTAGACAAAAGATTGGAAAATTTAGGAGTGTTGAAGGAGCAAATAACTTTGTAGTTATAAGAAGTTTTACATCTACATGTTCTAAAAATAAAAAGTCATTAAATTCTTCTTTAAAAGAGGTTTTTAGTAATAAAACAGTTAAGGCATAAAATTAGATAGAACTTGATAGTTCTACCTAATTTTTGTCATGTTCTATCTGAACTGTAACACGCAAAATGTAAAATTTTGTCCAATCACTTGAAAAAAAACAAAAAATGTGTTGCATTATTTTTAAAAATTCAGTATTATATGAGTACGAAAGGAGAACTAACTATTATGGATAGAAAATAGTTAGTTCTTTTGCTTTGTTGGGGGTGATTAATTGGCACAGTATTTCGACAATGTCGATTTGAAAAGTAATCGGAAAGAAATTGTAATTAAGATAAAAGATACTTCTTTGAAGATGACAACAGATAATGGTGTATTTTCAAAAACTAAGTTAGATTTTGGAACAAGGTTACTTTTGGAAAGTCTTCCCTTAGAAGATTTTCAAGGTAAAGTCTTAGATGTTGGCTGTGGATATGGAGTAATTGGTATTTATTTAGCGAAGAATACTTCGTGTACAGTGGATATGTGTGATGTCAATAGACGAGCACTTCATCTAGCACGAACAAATGCGAAAGATAATCAAGTTGATGTAAATATTTTTGAGAGTGATGCTTATCAAAATGTATCTGATCGTTATCAAGTAATTATTACTAATCCGCCGATTCGAGCAGGAAAAGAAGTAGTTTATCGAATTCTACTAGGTGCGAAAGAACATTTATTGCCTGATGGGTGCTTGTATTGTGTAATTCACAAAGACCAAGGCGCTAAATCGACGATTTCTGAGCTTGAAAAAAGTTATAATGTTAGTATCTTAGAGAAAAGTAAAGGTTTTTTCGTAATAAAGTGTACAAGTTGTTGACTTGTTGATAAAATTATGCTATTAATATAAATTGGCAACGTATTATTTTTTATCAATATGTTCTTTGATTATATGTGTATAGGGGTGAATTTAGTGGCATATAAAGTAATTAAATGTGGTGACCACCGAGAAAGAAGAAGTTTTTCTAGAATTAAAAATACTTATGAACTAAAAGATTTGTTGGAGATTCAGACTAAGTCCTATGAATGGTTTACAAATACTGGTATTAAAGAAGTATTTGAGGATTTATTTCCAGTTGAAAATTTTGCTGGTACGTTATCGTTAGAATTTGGCGATTATCATTTTGATTCTCCTCGTTATTCGATTAAAGAATGTAAGGATCGCGAGACGACATATGCTGCTCCATTAAAAGTGGATGTCAGACTTTTTAATCATGAGACGGGTGAAGTTAAAGAACAAGAGATTTTCTTGGGTGATATGCCAATTATGACGGATAGCGGAACTTTCGTCATTAATGGTGCAGAACGTGTTATTGTTAGTCAGTTGGTTCGTTCGCCAAGTGTCTATTTTAATCGTGAAATCGATAAGAATGGTAGAGAGTTAATTACTTCTCAAATCATTCCTACTCGTGGTACTTGGTTAGAATTTGAAACGGATGCAAGAGATGTTCTTTATGTTCGTATTGATAGAACTAGAAAAGTAACACTTACTACTTTGTTACGTGCTTTTGGTTTGTCAAGTGATGACGATATCCGTAAGATGTTTGGTAAGAATGAATATATCGAAAATACAATTGTTAAAGATTCTACTAAGAATACCGATGAAGCTTTAATTGAAATTTATGAGAAATTAAGACCGGGTGAACCAGCTACTTTGGATTCATCTAAGAACCAGATTATTACTCGTTTCTTTGATGAATTCCGTTATGATTTAGCACGTGTAGGTCGTTATAAATTTAATCGTAAATTAAATGTACTTGATCGTGTATTAAATCAAACTTTAGCTGAGGATATCAAAGTAAATGGAGAAGTTGTTGTTCCTAAGGATACATTACTAACTAAAGAAGTCTTGGAACAATTGCGCCCTATTTTCAAAGATGGTTATGGTGTTCGTGAAGCCATGATTAATGAAGAGCTAGATACTTATAATAAGATTCAAGAAATTAAAATTTACAATCCAAACAAAAAATCAGAGAAGCTTACGCTTATTGGTAATGACCAAACTGTGGATATTAAGCGTCTTACTATTCCTGATGTTTATGCTGCTGTATCTTATTATTTATGTCTATTAAATGGATTTGGTAATTTTGATGAGATTGACCACCTTGGTAATCGTCGTATTCGTCAAGTTGGTGAACTTTTACAAAATCAATTTAGAATTGGTGTTTCACGTATGGAGAGAGTTATTCGTGAGAGAATGACGACTCAAGAAATGGAAGAGGTAACACCAAAGACATTAATTAATATTCGTCCAGTTACTGCTGCAATGAAGGAATTCTTTGGTAGTAGTCAGTTATCTCAATTCATGGATCAGATTAACCCAATTTCTGAGCTTACCAATAAACGTCGTTTATCTGCCTTAGGTCCAGGTGGTTTATCAAGAGATCGTGCTGGTATGGAAGTACGTGACGTTAATCCATCTCACTATGGACGTATCTGTCCAATTGAGTCACCAGAAGGTCAGAATATCGGTTTGATCACTTCTCTTGCTAGTTATGCAAAAGTGGATGAGTATGGTTTCATTATGACTCCATATCGTAAAGTAGATCATTGTAAGATTACTGATCAAGTAGATTATTTAACAGCTGATGAAGAAAACGATGTAATTATTTCTCAAGCTACTGTTACAACTGATGATAATAATATGATGATCGATGAGAAAGTAGCTGCTCGTTTTAGAGGAGATAATATCTTAGTAAAACCTGATCAAGTGGATTATATTGATGTGTCTCCACAACAAGTAGTTGCGGTTACGACAAGTTGTATTCCATTCTTGGAACACGATGATGCTACTCGTGCTTTGATGGGTGCTAACATGCAACGTCAGTCTGTACCACTTTTAAAAGCAGAAGCACCATTTGTTGGAACTGGTGTTGAATATATCGCTGCTCGTGATTCAGGAGCTGCTATCTTAGCTAAAGCAGATGGTATTGTTGAATATGTTGATGCCAAGAGAATTGTAATTAAAAACAAGACTGGTAAAGATACTTATTATTTAGCTAATTTCGAAGAAAGTAACCAAGATTCATGTTATCATCATCGTCCAATCGTAAGAGTTGGTGATGAAGTAAAACGTGGACATGTTATCGCTGATGGTCCAAGTATGGATCAAGGTGAACTTGCTTTAGGTAAGAACGTCGTTGTTGCTTTCATGACCTTTAATGGATATAACTATGAAGATGCTGTTATTCTAAATGAAAAATTAGTTAAAGATGATGTATATACTTCTATTCATATTGAAGATTATCAAATGCAATGTCGTGAGACTAAGTTAGGACCAGAAGAAATTACTCGTGATATTCCTAATGTTAGTGATGAAGCACGTAAGAACTTAGATGAGAACGGTATTGTTATCGTTGGTACTGAAGTTAAAGAAGGAGATATCTTAGTAGGTAAAGTTACGCCTAAAGGAATGGCTGAACTTACTTCAGAAGAAAAATTATTACATGCTATTTTCGGAGAAAAGACTCGTGAAGTTAGAGATACTTCTCTTCGTGTACCTCATGGTGGCGAAGGTATCGTTCATGATGTAAAGATTTATTCTCGTAAGGATAATGATGAATTACCAGCTGGTGTAAGTAAAGTTATTCGTGTTTATATCGCGCAAAAACGTAAGATTCAAATTGGTGATAAAATGGCTGGACGTCATGGTAACAAAGGTGTTATTTCCCTTATTTTACCAGAAGAAGATATGCCATATTTACCAGATGGTACACCAGTTGATATTATGCTTAACCCACAAGGTGTTCCTTCTCGTATGAACTTAGGACAAATCTTAGAGTTACACTTAGGTATGGCTGCTAAGAAGTTAGGTATTCATGTTGCGACACCAGTATTCGATGGTGCTAAGAACCAAGATATTCTAGATATGATGAAGGAAGCAGGAATGAGTGAAGATGGTAAGACGATTCTATATGATGGTAGAACCGGTGATCCATTCGATAATCGTATCGCAGTTGGTGTTATGTACATGATTAAACTTCACCACATGGTTGATGATAAATTACATGCCCGTTCAACAGGTCCTTACTCATTAGTTACTCAACAACCTTTAGGTGGTAAGGCACAATTTGGTGGACAACGTTTCGGTGAAATGGAAGTATGGGCACTAGAAGCTTATGGTGCAGCTTATACTTTACAAGAAGTAATCACTTATAAATCAGATGATGTTCTTGGCCGTGTTAAAGTTTATGAATCGATTGTCAAAGGTGAAGAGATCAATCAAGCAGGAGTTCCAGAAAGCTTTAGAGTATTGATGAAAGAATTCCAAGCATTAGGTCTTGATATCAGTATTATCGATGATGAAGGTAAGACATTAAGCTTGAAAGAAATAGAAGAAGATGAAGCTAAAGAAGATATGATTCAACAAGATAGTCCAGTAGTTTCATTAGATAATTTATCAGATTCAGGAGACTCTGGTGAGACTGAAGATGATGAATATAATGAAGAAGATGACGAATTCGAAGATGATTTAGATTTGGAATTTGATCCAGATTTTGAAGATGATTTGATGGAAGGGGATGAATAATTATGATAGCAGTAGATAGGTTTGAAGCTTTAAAAATTGGTATCGCATCTCCTGAAAAGATTCGTGAATGGAGTTATGGAGAAGTTAAGAAACCAGAAACGATCAATTATCGTACACTTCGTCCAGAACGTGATGGATTATTCTGTGAGAAGATTTTTGGGCCTACTAAAGATTTTGAATGTGCTTGCGGTAAATACAAACGTGTTCGTTATAAGAATATTGTCTGTGACCGTTGTGGAGTTGAAGTAACTCGTAGTAAGGTAAGACGTGAGAGAATGGGTCACATTGAGCTTGCGTCTCCTGTTTCTCACATTTGGTTCTTTAAAGGAGTTCCTTCTCGTATGGGCCTTGTCTTGGATATGAGCCCAAGAGATTTGGAAGAAGTATTGTATTTCGTTAGTTACGTTGTTATCGATAAAGGAAATACACCACTTGAAAATAAGCAAACGCTTTCTGAAAAAGAATACCGTGCTTATTATGAAAAATATGGAAATACTTTCCAAGTTGGTATGGGAGCAGAAGCAATTAAAGAGCTTTTAAAGAAAGTTGACTTGGAAAAAGAAATTAAACAGATTTCTAAAGAGTTAGAAGATGCTCAAGGACAAAAGAGAACTCGTTTGATTAAACGAATCGATGTCTTAGATGCTTTCTATAAATCAGGAAATAAACCTGAATGGATGATTATGGATTGTATTCCAGTTATCCCACCAGAGTTAAGACCAATGATTCAGTTAGATGGTGGTCGTTTTGCGACTAGTGATTTAAATGATTTGTATCGTCGTGTAATTAACCGTAATAATCGTTTAAAGAAGTTAATTGATTTAGGTGCTCCTGGTATCATTATTCAAAATGAAAAACGTATGTTACAAGAAGCAGTAGACGCCTTATTTGATAATGGTCGTCGTGGTAGAAGTGTAACTGGCGCAGGAAATAGACCTTTAAAATCTATTTCTAGTATGTTAAAAGGTAAACAAGGACGTTTCCGTCAAAACTTATTAGGTAAGCGTGTCGATTATTCTGGACGTAGTGTAATTGTTGTTGGACCTAGTCTTAAAATGTATCAATGTGGTATTCCTAAAGAAATGGCTTTGGAATTATTTAAACCTCATGTTATTCATGGCTTAGTTCAAAAAGATATTGCCCATAATATTAAAGCGGCGAAGAGATTAATCGAAAATCAAGATCCTGTTGTTTGGGATGTTGTTGAAGAAGTAATCAAAGAACATCCAGTTCTTTTGAACCGTGCGCCAACCCTACATAGATTAGGTATTCAAGCATTCGAACCAATCTTAATTGGCGGAAAAGCAATTCGTTTACATCCACTCGTTTGTACTGCATTTAATGCCGATTTCGATGGTGACCAAATGGCTGTACACGTACCTTTATCAGAAGAAGCTCAAGCTGAAGCTAGACTTTTGATGTTAGGTGCTAATAATATCCTACATCCAAAATCAGGTGATCCGATTGTTACGCCATCTCAAGATATGGTTCTTGGTAACTACTATATTACGATGGAAAAAGCAGGACTTCCTGGTGAAGGTAGATTGTTTAAGAATACGAATGAAGCTCTAATGGCTTACGAAAGACGTGAACTTACACTTCATACTCGTATCGCTATTCCTGTTGATTCCTTTAAATATAAATTATTTACGGAAGAACAACATGGTAAGTTCTTAGTTACTACAGTAGGTAAGATTAAATTTAACGAAATATTACCAGATTCTTTCCCTTATATTAACGAACCAACAGATGAAAATATTCAACAGATTACCCCAAATAAATACTTTATCGAAAAGGGAAGCAATATTCCAGAAGTGATCGCATCAATGCCATTAGTTAAACCTTTTGCGAAGGGTGTTTTGGAAAAAGTAATCGCTCAAATCTTTAAACGTTATAAGACGACAGAAACATCAATCATGTTGGATAAACTTAAAGATTTAGGATTCCATTATTCAACAATAGCTGGTATTACTGTTTCTATGAGTGATGTCGTAAGTAGTGAAAAGAAACCAGAAATTGTTGCGGAAGCGAATAAGATCGTTGATAAGATTAATAAACAATACAAGCGTGGTTTGATTACTGATCAAGAACGTTATGAAAAAGTAGTAGAAACTTGGAATCATGCTAAGGATTTAGTTCAAGAAGAACTACAAGAAAAATCTAATGCTGATATGGATAACCCAATCTTCATGATGATGCACTCTAAAGCGCGTGGTAATATTTCTAACTTTACTCAGGTAGCTGGTATGCGTGGACTTATGGCTAAACCTAATGGTGAAAGTGTAGAAATTCCAGTACTTTCATCCTTCAAAGAAGGACTTTCTGTATCAGAATTCTTCTTAAGTACACACGGTGCTCGTAAAGGTAGTGCCGATACAGCGCTTAAGACAGCTGACTCTGGATATTTGACCCGTCGTTTAGTTGATGTTAGTCATGATGTTATCGTTAAAGAAGAAGATTGTGGTACTGACCAAGGTGTTGTTGTACGTGCCTTTATTAACGATAAGACAGGGACTGTTATTGAAAGCTTATATGACCGTATTGTAGGTCGTTATACCAATAAGAAGGTTCTACATCCAGAGACTAAAGAGATGATTTGTGATAAGTTAACTTTCATTACTGAACAAATCGCTGATAAGATTATCGCTGCTGGTGTAGAAGAAGTAGAAATTCGTACCCTTCTTACTTGTGGTTGTCCAAATGGTGTTTGTCAAAAATGTTATGGACGTAACTTAGCTACTGGAAATATCGTTGAAGTAGGAGAGGCAATTGGTGTTATGGCTGCCCAATCTATCGGTGAGCCTGGTACCCAATTAACCATGAGAACTTTCCATACTGGTGGTGTTGCTGGTGGAGAAGATATTACTCAAGGTCTTCCTCGTGTACAAGAGTTATTTGAAGCACGTAATCCAAAAGGTAAAGCAACAATCGCTGAGATTGATGGTACTATTACGAAGATCGAAGAAGATCATGGTAAATTTAGAATCTTTATTAAGAATGATGTGGAAACGAAAGAACACGTTACTAATTATGGGGCAAAACTTCGTGTAGAAAAAGGTGCTAAAGTTGTAGCGGGAGAAAAACTTACAGAAGGTGCAATTAGTCCAAAAGAATTACTTGCCGTTACTGACCCACTTACTACTCAAGAATATATCTTGAAAGAAGTACAAAATACTTATCGTAGTCAGGGTGTAGATATTTCTGATAAGCACATTGAGGTTATTGCTAGTCGTATGATTAATAAGATGAGAATCGTTGAAGGTGGAGGTACTAATCTATTACCAGGTTCTTTAGTTAGTATGCATGAGTTCACTGATTTGAACAAAGATGCGATTATTAACGGAAAGAAACCTGCTTCAGGTAGACCAGTCCTTCTTGGTATTACCAAAGCCTCTTTGGAGACAGATTCCTTCTTATCTGCAGCTTCATTCCAAGAGACAACAAGAATTTTAACAGATGCCGCTATTCGTGGTAAAGTTGATCATTTGACCGGTATGAAAGAAAATGTTATTATTGGTAAATTGATTCCAGCAGGAACTGGAGCTAAGAAATATAGAAATGTGGATTTCGATTTAGAAAGTCAGTTTATTGATGAAGAACCACTTGAAACATTAGAAGAAGAGTTTATGTAATTCTTCTTCTTTTTTTTCCTTTAAAATTAGTAATTATTTAACAAAAATTAGACTTTTACTGTCAAAAATTAGGAATAAGTGATTTGTATCAACTTTGTTTTTTTTACGGATTATGTTGATTAATAAAAGAAAATGTGTTTTTCTTTTTTCTTTTTTCTATTATAATAGTATTAGTGGTGATGTGGTATGTTAAGAAAATTAGATAACCGTGGTTGGGGATTTAGTACTTTTATCGCTTTTATTGGTGTGTTTATTTTAGCCATTATTTTAATTGCTATCGGGGCAGTTAAAATGGGAATTGGTAGTAAGGATTCTCTTCCTTTAGATGTCCCTGTTACTACCCCCAGTCCAACACCTAGTAGCCCTCCTGCTAGTTCTGAAGATAATTATCAAGAACAACTTTCGGAATATAGTGATCAGGTAAAGGAAGTAGCTGCTATGGTAGTGGAGGATTATGAGGATAATTGGGATGGACAGCAGCTTGTTTATACTGTTTCTGATTTTATTCAAGCTAATTATTTAAATAAATTAGAAATTGACGGAAATATATGTAGTGGTTATGTTATAGTTTCTCGAGTAGATTCTAAATTAAATTATCAAGTTTATCTTCATTGTGGTTCTTTATATACAACAGATGGTTATCAAGTTGACCTAGATAAAACGGTTTTATAGCTGTTATAACAAATATTTGGAGTTAGAAATGAGATCTTTTTTTGAATGGTTAAGTCACAGTAAAAAACAAGTTTTAATTTTATTAGTTTTGACTTTTGCTTATGGGTTATTTAAAATTATTAATTATAGTTTTAGTTATGATACTGATTTGATTCTTTTGGATTCTAAAAATATCATGGATAGTTGGCTTGGATTGGGTAGGTATTTTTTAGTCTTTTTGAAATGGATATTTTCTACATATGATGATTTATGTTTAATTAATTTTTTGACTTATGTAAATATTTTTGTTTATAGTATTTTGTTTATTTATTTTTTAAATATTAATGTCAAAAAAACAAGTGTATTGCGTGATGTTTTGTGTGGCACACTCTTGATTACCTCGCCGTTTTTTTTAGAGCAATATAATTTTACTCTTCAATCTTTTGAAGTTTCTTTTTCCATGATTTTAATGGTGCTTTCTTATATTTTTACTTATTATTATTTATTTAGGAAGAAGAAAATATTGGCTTTTATCACGATTATTTTATTAATTTCTACTTTTGGGGTATATCAGTCTTTTATTAATCTATATATTGTTGGAGTTTTGATTAGTTTATATAAGATAAATGATTTATCTTTTAAAGAAAACCTACAAAATATTTTTAAAACAGTATTTTTATTTTTAATAGGAATGTTGGGGTATTTTATTGTTTCTAATGTTGTACAGGATATGTTAAACATTCCGGATAATCCTTATTTAGATAACATGATTATGTGGAATAGACAATCTATTCTTACTACTTTGTTTGGCTTTTTGAAAGATATTGTTAAATTAGGATTAGGTATAGGGGAAATATTTAATTTATCATTTGTTTTTAGTTATTTTTTAATTTTTTGGTTTTTAGTTAAAGGAAAAAGAAGTAGAACCCAAAAAATATATATCTTCTTTTTGATGATGGCTCCTTTCTTATTGAATTTCTTGACAGGTTCTAGAGTTATTTTTCGATCGTTTTTAAGTTTACCTATTGTTTGTAGTTTCTTCTTTTTTGAAACTTATCATTGGTTTGATTGGATTAAATTTATTCTTATTTTATGTTTAATTGGTCAGATAGTAAATGGATTTTTATTGTTGCTTTCTGATTATAAAAGGTATTTGAATGATGTAGAAATCGCTTCTAAGGTATACCGTGATTGTGGAAACTCTGATGATGTTGAGATTGTAATTAAAGGACTTGAATATACTGAGGAAAATGTTTCCGTTTATAAGGGTGAAGTTATGGGATATTCTTATTTTGAATGGACGGCTGATGGAGAAAATGCTGATCGTTATCGAATAAATAATTTTATGAAAATTCATGGTTTTGATGCTAAATTGCCAACGGATGATCATATTGCTAAACTTAGGTATATGAATTTTGAATCAGAGTATCCTAATTCTGGTTATTATATTGTAGATCATCAAGTTTGCTATGTTAATTTGGGTAATTGATTTATTTGTTTTGTTCATTGTTGGCAATAAGTGGGAACTCCAAATGAAAATTAACTATTTCAAATTGGTCAATTGAAAAGGTAAATGCAACTTTGAAAGGTTAACTGCAACTTTTGAGTAAATTATTGATAACAACCAAGGAG
>CALVOU010000042.1 GCA_944350365.1 uncultured Bacilli bacterium | reverse complement strand
GAACAAAAAACTACGGTAGCGACTATCGGAAGTTAAGTCTGTGGAGAATAAAGGTTACTTTATCGATGAAGCAGAAAACCCAGGAGGTAACGACTGGGATATGAAAAATTTATTTTTCATTTTGTTCTTGTTATAAGAAAAATAAAATCATAATAATCTATATTTGATGTGAGATGTTTCTTTTTCTCTATGGTATAATGAAAAAAGAGGAAGTGATAACTGTGTTTGAAAAAATAGAAAACTATTCATTAGTGATTATGTCATCTTGGTTAAAGAAAGAACTTCTCCTTACGTTGAGTAGGAAGAAAAAATTAATTTCTTCAAAGATAATGACCAAAGATGAGTTTAAACGTCATTATTTTTTTGACTATAATGAAAAAACTATTGTCTACTGTATGGAAAAATATCATTTAAAATACGATATTGTTTTAGAGTATTTACAAGCGATGTATAGTTTGGGAAACCAACAAGTAGCGACGACTGGTAAATTGTCTTTATTAAAAGAAATAAAAGAGGATTTAGAGGCCAATCGTTTACTGATTTTTGACCCTTTCTTTTTGGACGATTTAGAAGGAAAAACAATTGCGGTTTATGATGAAGATAATTTAGAACCGTACGAAAGAAATTTATTTAATTCATTAGGAGCTACACTGATTTCTAATCCAAAAAAGATGGTACCTAAAGTTATAGTTTCTTCTTTTTCTACAATCGATGAAGAAATTTCTTATTGTGCATCAGAAATTATTCACTTATTCAATCGCCAAGTGCCTATTTCTAATATTTTGGTTGTTGCATTAGGTAGTGAATATCAACAACCGTTGAATCGTATTTTTAATTGGTATCACTTACCGCTTGATTTGAATACATCTATTTCTTTATATGAAACGGAAATTGGTCGTCGGGCTTTAACACGATTAAATTCTTGTTCTGATTTTTTAGAGTTAATTACACAATTAAATGAAGATTATCCTCATCAACAAGAAGTTCTCAATCAATTAATTTCTATTTTTAATTGTTATTATTGGTGGGATGAACCTTTAACGAAGTTCTATTCTCTTTTAGAAGCAGAATTAAAGAAAACGAAATTAGCCCAAGTCCATTTGAAAAATGCGATTCGCGTCATTTCATTAGATGAAATGACCGATGATTCGTCGATGTATTATTTTGTTTTAGGATTTAATCAAGAGAATATTCCGACAGTTTATCAGGATGTTGATATTTTAACGGATGAAGAGAAACAAGTAGTTGGCCTTTTGACAAGTGATGAAAAAAATATTCGTGAGAAAGAAAAGATTAAAAACAAGTTGGCTTCTACTCAGCATTTATTTATTTCATATAAAGAAAAAAGTGCCTTTAATGCCTATAATCCTTCTTTATTAATTGAAGAGTGGCAATTATCAGTAGAAAAGAAAAAAGTTTCTTACCAAGATTCTCATCAGTTTAACAAAATTGTTTTGGCAGAAAAATTGGATCGTTTAAATAAATATGGTGTCATTGAAGATCAATTAGAAGAATTGTATACCACTTATCCTAGTCTTTCTTATCTTACTTATCAAAATCAGTTTACCGGAATAAATTTAGATGATTTATATCGTCATTTGAATCATAAATTATTATTATCTTATTCTAGTATCGATAACTTTTATCGTTGTTCATTTCGTTATTATTTAGCCAATATCTTGAAGCTTAACTTGTTTGAAGAAAGTTTAGTGACCAATATCGGTACGATTTTTCATGATGTATTAAGTCATTATTTAGATGCTGATTTTGATTTTGAACAAGCCTTTTCTTCGGCATTAGAAAAGTATTCTTTTAAAGCTAATGAACTGCTTTTGGTTTCTAAGTTAAAAGACGAATTAAAGTTTGATTTAGATACATTAAAAAAGCAACAAAACTATACGAAATTTGATCAGGAGCTACATGAAGAAAAGATTTATTTACCAGTCGGGAGTGGTGAAGTTCGTGTTACGTTTATGGGTGTGATTGATAAGATTATGTATGTTAAAAAGCCGGAAGCAACATATCTTAGCATTGTTGATTATAAGACAGGAAATCTTCCTGATAATTTAAATGGAACGGTATATGGAATTGGGATGCAGTTACCGGTTTATTTGCACCTATTATTACATAGTGATAAGTTTAGAAATCCTATTGTTGTCGGTATTTATTTACAACGGATTATCAATAAGGAACTACACCGGGAACTTGGTAAATCTTATTTGACGCAAAAAGAAAATAATTTAAAGTTGGTTGGGTATTCTTTAGAAGATGAAGAAATCTTATCGGAATTTGATATGACTTACCAAGATAGTCAATTGATTCGGGGAATGAAAATGGGAAAAAATGGCTTTTATCACTATAGTAAGGTGTTGAATGCCGATAAATTTAAACAGTTAGATAAAATTGTAGATTCTAAAATCAAGGAGGCATCAACTAAAATTTTAGCTGGAGATTTTAGAATTAATCCTAAACAAATTGGCAAGGATTTAGTGGGATGTCTTTATTGCCCGTATCAAGATATTTGTTTTAAACGAGAAGAAGATATTGTTTATTTGAAAGAATATAAAAATTTGGAATTTCTAGGAGGTGAAGAAGATGCCTAGTTGGACAAAAGAACAACAAGAAGCAATTGATAGTGAAGGAATGAATATTATTGTCAGTGCGGGTGCTGGTAGTGGTAAGACTGCCGTATTATCCGAACGAGCTCTACGAAAAGTATTAGAGGGCGTAGATATTGATCGCTTATTGATTCTTACTTTTACCAAAGCGGCGGCTTATGAGATGATGCTTCGGATTCGTAAAAAGATCAAACAAGCTGGTTTAGATGAACAAGTAGCCAAAATTGATAAAGCGTATATTACTACTTTTGATTCTTTTAGTTTATCGATTGTGAAAAAGTATCATGATCGGTTAAATATTAGCAAAAATGTCAGTATTATGGATGGAAGTGTCAGTAATTTTATTAAGAGAAATACTTTAGACCAGATTATGGAAGAGTTATATTTACATCCTGATGAAAAATTTGAACGTTTAGTTACTAATTTTTGTTTAAAAGATGATCGTGAAATCAGAGAAGCTATTTTAAAATTAAACGATAAATTAGATATGCGTTATGATAAGGAAGATTATTTAAAGAATTATGATAAGAATTTTTCTATGGAAAAAATAGACCAAGATATTGCTTCTTATTGCCATTTGTTGATTGAGGATATTTCTAAGATTGAGGAAAGACTAAATACAATCTCACTTATGGTGGATGGCGATTATTTTGCGAAATTATCCGATTCTTTAGGAGGACTACTTTCTTGTCGGACATATGACGAGATTATTTCTCATTTGGAGATTAAGATGCCGATGTTGCCACGTGGTTCAAGTGACGAAGTGAAAGCCCAAAAAGAAGCCATTAATAAACTTCTTCTTCATCTTAAATCGATGTGTCAATATGAATCAGAGGCAGAAATCAAAGAGACGATTCTTTCTACCAAAGATTATGTCGATTGTTTAATTTCAATTATTTTAAAATTAGATCATGAACTTACTCTTTATAAGCAAGCGCATGATACCTATGAATTTGTCGATATTAGTAAAATGGCAATTAAAATCGTGAAGGAAAATGAAGATATTCGTCAAAGTTTACGTAATTATTTTAATGAAATTATGATTGATGAATATCAGGATACGAGTGATCTACAAGAAGATTTTATTCGCTTGATTGAAAATGATAATGTGTATATGGTCGGGGATGTAAAACAATCAATTTATCGTTTCCGTAATGCGAATCCCTATATTTTTAAAGATAAGTATGATCGTTATGCGAATAAAAATGGTGGTAAGAAAATCGATTTAGTGAAAAATTTCCGTAGTCGTAAAGAAGTCTTAGACGACATTAACCATATTTTTGATTTTATTATGGATGATGAAGTAGGGGGTGCTGCTTATTCGAAGAGTCACCGCATGGTATTTGGCAACAATACTTATCAGGAAGAAGGAAAAACCGACCAGAATTATACTACGGAACTTTATCAGTATGAATATGACAAAAACAGTTTGTATTCTAAAGATGAAATTGAGGCTTTTATCGTTGCTGATGATATTATAAAAAAAGTTGAAAGCCACTATCAAATTTTTGATAAGGATGAATGTATTTTACGAGACGCAACTTATCAAGATTTCGTTATCTTGATGGACCGGAGTAGTAAGTTCGATCTTTATAAAAAGATATTTGAATACAAGAAAATTCCGCTTACGATTTTAAAAGATGAAAATATTATGCAACAAGTAGAAATTTATTTGGTTCACCATATTTTACAGTTACTCATTAAGACTAGAAAAAAAGAATTTGACCAAACTTTTCAATATGCGTTCATGAGTATTGGTAGAAGTTATTTATTTAGAGTGAGTGATCAAGAATTATTTACCATTATTTCTAACCATGATTATTTTCATAATCCAATTATGGAGAAAATTAATGAATTACTAGTTGGAATAGAAACTTGTGATTTAGCTACTTTAATGGAGAAAGTGATTACTAGTTTTGATTTTTATCAAAAAAAGATTACTACCGGAAACGTAGAGCTTGGGATTGCTAATTTAGAGTATATTACTGAGTCTGCTCAAAATCTTAGTAGAATGGGTTTTGGTATTGAAGAATTTTCTCATTATTTAGAAGATACTATCACTTCTAGTGAAGAAATAAAGATTCCAGCAAGTTCAGCTTCCGATAACAGTGTAAAAATTATGACGATTCATAAATCTAAAGGATTAGAGTATCCGATTTGTTACTATACAGGGTTAGCCGCTAAGTTTAATGTCAGTGATTTAAAAGATAAAATTTTATATGATTCTACGTATGGAATTATTACGCCTTATTTTAAAGAAGGATATGGAAATACGATTTATAAAACGTTACTTAGACAGAAATTTTATTTAGAAGAAATCAGCGAAAAAATTCGTCTCTTTTATGTTGCGTTAACTAGATGTAAAGAAAAGATGATTTTAGTTGGAAATTTCTCTGAGGAAGAGATGAGTGTTGAAAAAGATGGCATTGTATCTTTAGATAGACGTCTACAATATAATTCTTTTTTAGAAATTTTAAAAAGTGTCTATGAAGATATTTCTTCTTTTGTTACTAAGATTTCTTTAGAAGAAGTTTCTTTGTCGATGGATTATAAAAAATTAAATAGTTTTGATTTTGAGAAAAGTATTTCTGTTACTACCGATAAATCATTAGAGGTGAATGAAGTAAAAATTCCTCAACAACAAGCAGAGACTGAAGTGACTTTTTCTAAGAAAATGATTGATCTTGTCAATCAAGAAAGAGCTCATAATTTAGAATTTGGGTTGAAAATTCACCATTTATTAGAGGGTTTAGATTTTCGTCGTCCGAATTTAGAAAGTTTAACGAAAGATTCTTATCTGATTAATAAAGTGAAAAAATTTTTAAGTTTCCCTTTACTAGCCGATTTAGATCAGGTAAAGATTTACAAAGAATATGAATTTATGTACGAAGAAGAAGATAAACTCTATCATGGTATCATCGATCTTTTTTTAGAACGAAAAGAAAGAATCGATGTAGTCGATTATAAATTAAAGAAGATTCAGGATGAGGCGTATTTAAAACAACTTCGTGGCTATCAACATTATTTGGAAATGGTAAGTGGTAAGCCAGTCAATATTTATCTTTATTCGATTTTAGATGAAGAATTGCTTTTGTTATCTTCGGTATGATATAATACGAGGGAATTTGGAGTTGGTGATATGAAAGTAGGAATTTATACTCTAGGATGTAAAGTAAATACTTATGAGAGTGAATATATTGCTAGTTTATTTCGGGAAGCCGGGTACAAAATAGCTGATTTTGAAGATAATTGTGATGTTTATGTGATTAATACTTGTACGGTTACGAATCAAAGCGATGTGAAAAGTAGAAAGATGATTCATCAAGTAGTAAGACGAAATCCTAGTGCCTGTGTTGTTGCGATAGGATGTTTTATTGAGGCAAATAAAGACATTTCGTTAGATGGAGTCGACATTATCTTAGGAAATAAAGATAAAAGCAAAATTGTCTCTTTAGTGGAACAATTTTTCGCAACTAGAGAACCAATTCGTGATCTATATGACGATTTAGGTGATGAATTTGAAGATATGGAGATTAGGGATTTTGAAAATCGTACTCGAGCTTTTGTCAAGATTCAGGATGGTTGTGAGAATTTTTGTAGTTATTGTATTATTCCACGAGTTAGAGGACGATGTCGTAGCAAAAAGAAAGATGTTGTGTTAAGGGAAATAGAGTGTTTAATTCAACATGGATTTCAAGAAATTGTTTTAACGGGAATTCATACGGGTAATTATGGAGTGGATCTAGGTACAGATTTTGCTTCTTTACTAGCAGATATTGTAGAGTTAAAAGGATTGAAGCGCCTTCGTATATCGTCGATAGAAATTACAGAATTAAATGAACGAGTATTAGAAATACTCGCGGATTATCCGGTTATTGTTGATCATTTGCATATTCCGTTACAGTCTGGAAGCGATGAAGTTTTAAAACGGATGAATCGTAAATATAATACCGCTTATTATCGAGAGAAAATAAACAAGATTCGTTTGATTCGTCCAGAAATTGCGATTACGACGGATGTGATTGTTGGTTTTCCGGGTGAAGATGAAACCCGGTTTATGGAAACTTATCGGTTTTGTGAGGAAATGAATTTTTCGAAAATTCATGTTTTCCCTTATTCTATTCGTTCTAAAACAGTAGCCTCTAAGATGAAAGATCAAGTATTAGGCCCAACCAAAAAAGAACGAGTAAAACGTTTGTTGGATTTATCCAATCAATTAGAAAAATCTTATATGGAACAATTCATTGGAAAGAACGTTGAAGTATTAATTGAGAAAAATCGTGATGGAGTAAGTTATGGCCATACTGGGAATTATCTTTTTGTTCGAGTTGAGGGCAAGTATCCAAGTGGAGACCTTCTTTCGATTAAAGTCCTAAAAATCGCTTATCCTTGTTGTGTTGCTTCTCCTTTAACAGAAAAAGAGGTTGTCAAACAATAGGAATTTGTTTTATAATAAATAATAGGTGATAATATGAAAGAAATCGATGTAACACTCATGAATATGGCAAATGAACATTCTAAGCGGATGACCAAAGAAGAAAAACAAGCAATTATTGATCGCTTTTATCAAAAAAGTGTTCAAGATGAAGAGCATTCTAAATCACAAAAAATAGCTGGCGAGTTATATGTAGGAAGAACTAGTAAATTTCAAAATTATGTGAAAGGCGCAGTAATTGGACTAACTACTTTTGGAGTGATAGCCGGTATTGCTTTTGTTGGAAATAAAGCTGAAACTCTTTCTAACTATAATAATCAACTGAATCACGAGGCAAAAACAGAATTAGATATTGATCAACAAGAAGTATTTCATCAAGAACGTGATGGGATATTAAATGTGGTAAATAATGCTATGACTGATTTGGATAAAATTAATGAAAATAAGCAAAGCTTAAACGCAACCGGTTCTTATGATTCTTTGGGAAATTATAAAAATAATCCACAATCTAGTACCAGAGCAGAGCTTGATGGGCTATTTCCTTTGTCTGATTTAACGAAAGATGCAATTGATCAAACAGTAAACCAAACGATAGAAGAATATAAAAGTAGGTGATAACAGTGATTAATAATAGTGTGATAACGTTAGAAGATGGCAATACCTATGCGGTCATCGAGAAGATTGATTCCTATATTTATTTGTCTAATATAAAGGATTCTAATGATTTTTGTGTTCGTAAACAAGTAACTAAAGGCGATGAAAACTTCTTAGAAGGATTAGATAATAAAGAAGAAGTCGATCAGGCAATGAAATTGTTTTTAGAAAAACATCCTGCTGAATAAAAAAATCAATAACCGTTGATTTTTTTTCTTTCGTTGATAAAATAAAGAGACAGGTGATAACATGGATACATTAAAAGGAAATTTTAAACGATACATTTATAAAAGTGATAAAGGGTATGTTATCGGGTTATTTAAAGTAAAAGAAGCAACTGGTGAGGACTTAACTTTTTATGTGAATCACACCATTACTTTTACGGGCTATTTTCACGAATTGAATGAGGATGATACCTATTTATTTTATGGAAAGTTAGTGGAACATGAAAAATATGGCGAACAGTTTCAAGTGGATTCTTATGAAAGAGTATTGCCCGAAGAAAAAGATGCGATTGTCGAGTTTTTAAGTAGTGGTTTATTTAAAGGAATAGGAGAGAAAACAGCAGAGAAAATTGTTTCCTATTTAGGAAAAGATACATTGACTATTATTTTAGAAAATCCTTCAGATTTATTATTAATACCTGGTATTACGAAAAAACAAATCGACAATTTACATCGTACTTTAGAAGAATACGAAGCCAGTTATCAAACCGTATTAAAACTGAATGAATTAGGGTTTTCTACTAAAGATAGTTTAGTGATTTATAATGTTTATAAACAGAAAACTCTTGATATTTTAGAACAAAATATCTATTTATTGATGGAAGATATCGATGAAATTAGCTTTAAAAAAGTAGATACTATCTTTTTAAAACAAGAGGGTAAACGAGATGATCCTAGACGAATCATGGCTGCGATTTTGTATGTTATCGACGAGGTTTGTAATTTATATGGGCATAGTTATTTATCTCTTTTAGATATTCATGGTTATGTGGTTAGAGCATTAGGTAACGATATCGCGCCTAGTGAATTATCTTCCGCGTTAGAACAGTTATTAAACGATATGAAAATTATTTTAGAAGATGATCATTATTATTTAAGAAAAATGTACGATGCTGAACAGAATATTAGTAAACGTTGCGGTTATCTAATGCGTAAAGCTGATTTTTTGGAGAAAAAAATGGATACTTATTTAAAAGATGTGGAAGCGCATTTTAGTTGCATTTATAATGAGGAACAAATAGAAGCGATTAGAAAAGCCTTAGAAAAAAACATTTTAATTGTAACTGGTGGTCCTGGTACAGGTAAAACAACGATAATTAAAGCAATTTGCGAACTTTATAGTAGAATTTATAAACTTTCTTATGAGCGTTTACAAAAAGAAGTGATTTTACTTGCTCCAACTGGAAGAGCTAGTAAACGAATTAGCGAGTCTACTTTTTTACCTGCACTTACGATTCATCGATTTTTGAAATGGAATAAAGAAGGGGATTATTTCGCAGTTAATGAGTATAATAAGAGTGATGCTAAATTAGTGATTATTGATGAGTTCAGTATGGTAGATACTTATCTTTTTGATCACTTATTAAAAGGATTACGTTATGATACAAAATTAATTTTAGTAGGCGATTATCATCAGCTTCCTAGTGTCGGTCCTGGACAATTATTAAAGGATATGATCGACAGTAAGATGATTCATACAGTTGAACTAAAACAGTTATATCGACAATCATCAGGTTCCAATATTGTTACTTTGGCTTATCAAATTAAAGATGATCATTTAGATCAAAGTATTTTTAATTTTCAAGAAGATTTACTGTTTGATCCAGTCCCACCACTTAAAGTAAAAGAAAAAATAGTAGAAATTGCTTCTTTATATCAAGATAAATTGATGAATTTTCAAGTACTTGCTCCTATGTATAAGACAATAAATGGTATAGATCAATTGAATATAGTTTTACAAGAAATATTTAATCCTAAACAGATAGGAAAAAAGGAAATTTTAATTAATGATGTCTTATTTCGGGAAAATGATAAAGTCATTCAACTATCTAATATGCCAGATGAAAATGTATTTAATGGAGACATTGGTACGATTGAAGAAATTCAAGTTGTTGGTAGTAAAAAAGAAATTTGGATTAACTTTGATGGTAATAAAGTGCGTTATACTGCTAGTAATTTTAATAAATTTAAACATGCTTATGCGATTAGTATTCATAAAAGTCAAGGTAGTGAGTTTGATACCGTTGTTATCCCGATTGTTAAAGGGTATGGAAAAATGCTTTATCGTAAACTGATCTATACAGCGGTAACAAGAGCCAAAAAGAAGCTTTATTTAGTAGGAGAAATTGAAGCTTTACGTATGGCGATTCAAAATAACGATGTTGATATTAGAAATACTTCTTTAAAAAAATTTTTAATTCAAAATATTCATGAATAAAATTGAAAAGAAAATCACATTCTATAAATGGTATAGGAATATACTGATCATATTTTTGATTAAGAGGTGATAAAATGAAAAAAACTGGTGTCGTAGGTGGCGTAGTGTTAGGACTAGCCTTGTGCGGTTATGGAGCATGGTGTGCTTATAAAAAGTTTTGTCCTGAATGTGCATCTGACATGAAAAAAGATATGAAAAAAATGAGCAAAGATGTAGAGAAAAGTATTGAAAATATGATGTAGAAAGAGAGATGATTCTCTTTTTCTTTTGTTTTTTTCCTTTTTATTGATTTCAAGTTCACTTTGTTTTAAAATAAATATAAATAGTAGAGTAGTAGTGGAGTGAAATAATATGATAAAAAGAGTCAGTAGAAGGACTAAAATAGCAATTTTAGTTGTTGTTTTGATTATATGTTTTTTCGTTTTAAGATCATCGTTTGCGTATTATGAATTAAAAGAAGAAATTGGGGATGCGATTGTATTAGAGACGATGGATTTAAATTATACGTTTACTAATTGTTTTGATTAATTATTTACGAAAGGCTACTTATGAAAAAGACGAGAAAACTTATTTAACTAACGATGCTTTTTGGGGGGGGTATCGTGATAAAATTACTAATGTTTCTTTTTTATCTATAACGACTCCGCCTGATTCTTATGAAAAAAGCTTCGATGTTAGTGAGGTTCAAGATAGTAGTGTTATTGCTTATTTAATTCCTAATGAAAATAGTGATACTTATCGAGTGACCATTCAAGCGGATGGAAAAATTTATTTGAATCAAAGTAGTAATTTATTATTTGAAAACTTTGTATTTTTCAGTAAAAAAGAGTAAAAATTAATCAATAGGGCAACCGCATAAAAAACAGAAGATTAATATTCAGAGGGAATAACATTGAATATTAATCTCTTTATATTGTCTA
>CALVOU010000041.1 GCA_944350365.1 uncultured Bacilli bacterium | reverse complement strand
TGCCCATTTAATATATCACTCCTCTATCCTTATTGTCAACTCCTTTTTCGCTTTTTTTCGCTATTTTTTTAGTTGTTTGCTATTTAAAAGGAATAATGTATATTTTTTCCTATTTATAGGAGGCATTTTTCCACATTTTATCCCTTATTCCATTTGCTATTTTGCTATCATTTTTTTCATAGTGAGCCGATAGTTTTGTTATTTCTTTTTTAATATATGTTCGTTCTTAGTTAGAGGTTCTATTCTATAACAAAAAAAACGAAAGAACTTATCATAAATTCTTTCGTTGATACTACATTCTACTTTGCTATCATTTCCTTCTAGTTATTGCTCATATTCTATTTCTAGTATCTCTGTTAATTCACTTTCCTGACTATATTTAATTTTTACAGTTTCTCCACTTTCTAAAAATGGCAAAATCTGTTCATTTATCTTTAATGCTGCTCGATATTTTTTATGTTCACTATCCTCTATATAATAATAACTGTTTCCCTCTTTATTTCCTTGAGTAATTTTGGCTATAGAAATCGTCTTTTCAGAGGTTGCTTCCTCTTGTTGTTCTTCAAAAGAAGTATTCTCTAGATAATTTTCAGCCGCTTTTTCTATTCCTTTAGATGAATCAGTAATCACTACTTTTTGATAATCCGCAACATCGACAAATGCATACATCTTTACTAGTCCCGCAGCATCTTTTAAGGATAACAAATAAGTAGCTCTATTATTTAGATTGATTAATAGTGGAAAACTTGCTTCGTAATTCATCTGTTGTACTTGGCCTTTGGCACTTTCCATTGCCGAATATTCTTTAGCACCTGGTACAGCATAGAAATTTGTTTCTTTTGTTCTCATATTTGTTAAGATAAATCCGATATTCGATTCGTCACTAGATACAGAGGTAATACCTGTATACAAATATACATCATCATCCATCGTCATATAATTGTATCCTTCAGTGGTTTGAACTACATTTTTCTGACCAAAAATGGAATTAAAGAAACCATTTTTGTATTGTCCCCAATCGTCTACTTGTTCAATTATCAAATCAGCAGCATAGACATGATCTACCCAAGTCGGAACATCTTCCACTTTATATTCTTTAGAATCCCCAGTTATCGGATCAAGAATGATTACTGAAGCAATCTCCCTTTTTAAACCAATTCCTTTATATTTCATGGTCGGTACAATCCAGTATGGATTGCCTTCGTTATCGATTTCGAAACTCTTTTCACCAAAGATTTTTGTTGGATAAGAAAAACGTAGATGTCTCATCAAGTCTTCGCTAAAGAAAGCAGAATCCATATATTTCATTCCTTTATCCAACTTGATTAGTTCTGACTCACCAGTAACTGAATTTACCGTGATGTAACCATTAACCCCATTCTTACGATTAGAAAAATATTTAAAAATGCCATTGTATTCTAGAGGTGTAATTCTAACGATCTGATCATTATAATTAATTTGTGTATAAAGATCAGACACATAGAATTGAGATACTAATTCTGGCATTTGACCCATCACACGATCTCCTAGTTTAGTAGATGAGGCTTTGTCTAATAAAGGTAGGGAATTAAAATCAACTTCTTTAACACTCTTCGTAAATTCTTTTGTTTCATCGATGGTAATTCGTTTAGCGTATTCTTTAGCTTGAAATAATGGTGAACAGATGACATTCAGAACAATTATCCCAAGAACAATGACTAAAACAGAAATACCAACTCCTGATAGTATTTTCTTTGATGATCTTAGACGTCCTCTTTCATCAATGGAAAAACAAGCTAAGATAAATTCAAAAATACACAACAAGATGATTAAAAATGTCCAAAAGCCAAAACTTTGTAAATTCAAAGCTGGTAAAGTGAAATAATAGATAATTAATCCGATTATTCCTGTAATGATTAAACTGTATAGTATTTTTTTCATAATTTACTCCTTTACTTCATTTCTATTCACTAAAATCTAATGTTATTTCTAATTTTTCTGTGGTATTCTGGATAGAATTCGAGGAATCTTCACACCAAACAACTAGTTGATACTCCCTAGTAGTCATTGTTGTATGAGGAAGTAATTCTAAAGTTTTTGTCGTTAATAGGTCAATTGGTTGAACAATTCCGTCTACTACTTCATATATTGCGTAATTAAGCGATGACGTTTCCTGATTTTTTAGGTGAATACGATAATGGGTATTTTGGGTGCTAATTTCTCCCTCTTGATTATAATTTTTGACGTAAAAGGTGTATGTTTGCCTAGTCCCCGGAACTAAAGTTGTTGTTTCTATCGAAGGAGGAACTCTACTATTGTCCAACTCAACAATCGTTTCAGCAACCGAAGCACTAATCTTTCCTTCGAGCGTCATAACTGGATAGGCATAAGAATAAGTCATTAATAAAACCATTACAATGATAAAAATCATCAATACCATAACGGAAAAAGACTGATTTCCTTTTTTTCTTTTCTTTTTCATAGTTTCTCCTTATATTATGAAAGCTGTTCAATGGTAACCTTAACATTTAACGAGATAGAGGATGGATTATCGGTAGTATCCTCTTCGTTTTTATCCCACTTCCAGTAAATCGTCCTTGTCTCCTTAGCTGTAATTGGGTAAGTCAAATTCCCTTTTAAATCTTCTTGATTTTCTGACTGAGGTAGAAGATTTATTTCGTTTTGATAAGCAGCATCTTCGTAGAATTTCATACCTGTAGGTAATGAAGAACTATCACTAGTCAAATCTATCTTATAACTTAATGATACTTCATTATCCATCGCATCGATCACAATATCAAAATCTCCACTGCTACCCGGTCCGATATAACCAGTAGCAAATTCTGAATTCGGATTTACTCTGGTGTATTCTGACTCTTTGCTAATATCGATATTTAGATTTGCGTCTAACGAATTATCTAAAGAAGCATCCTGTTTTTGCCAATCATTTATTTGAATATGCCACTCTCCTACTTCTACCCTATTTTCCTTAAGACTAATTTTACTGTAGGCATAACTACCAATACAAAGTACTATTATCAAAATTACAATACAAATTACTAAATTTATTTTTGTCTTGGCATTTCTTTCCATTTAAATTCCTTTCTATTTTTAACCTTTATTTTTTATTTACGAACCCATTATACCATGAACTTTCATTGAACAAAACACTTTCCTTACTATTTTGTAAGAATATCTTTTTCACGATTTATACTTGACTTTCTCTTTCTAAAGCGTCTACAATTTTTGTATCCTTATAATATAGAAAATAGAGATTTACTCTTAATCAGAGTACAGAAAGGTGGTTATTTTATTGAAAAATGGCTATTATGTGACTGCTGAAGCAGTAACTAAGGGACATCCAGATAAAATTTGTGATCAAATTGCGGATGCGATTTTAGATGCTTATATGAAGGAAGATCCTCATGCCCATGTAGCGATTGAAGTTGCTGTTCATTATGCTGGTGTTATCGTCATGGGTGAAGTGGATAGTTCGGCTAAGATTGATATGGAAACTATCGTTAGAAAAACGATTGTCGATATCGGTTACGATCGTGATGAATTAGGATTTAACGGTTATCACTGTCCAATTCAATTCTTTGTTCATCAACAATCATCAGATATTCTACTCGGATTAAACCAAGATGATTTAGGAGCCGGTGATCAGGGAATCATGTACGGTTTTTCCACCAATGAAACTAAAGAGATGTTACCGTTAGCTTTCGTGCTTGCTCATCGTTTAACTCAAAAATTAGAAAATCTGCGCGAAGATAAAATTCTTCCTTTTCTAAGACCAGATGGTAAAGCTCAAGTTAGTCTTTTCTATCAGGACAACAAGCCTATCGAGGCTACGAGTATTATTATTGCATGTCAACACGATGAAGAAATCTCTACTGAAGAATTACGGAAAATTATCGAAAAAGAAGTTGTTCGTGAAGTAATTCCAGCTTATTTAATCACTGAAAAAACAGAGATTTTGATTAATGCGACAGGACGTTTTGTGTTAGGTGGTCCTATTGCTGATAGCGGGTTAACGGGAAGAAAGCTAATGGTTGATACCTACGGTTGTAGTAGTCATCATGGTGGAGGAAGTTTCAGTGGTAAAGATTGTACTAAAGTTGATCGTACCGCAAGTTACTATGCTAGGTACGTGGCTAATCACATTATAAAAAGTGGTCTTGCTGATAAGATAGAAGTACAAGTTTCTTATGCTATTGGGAAAGCTCTTCCTACCTCGATTAATATCGATACATTTGGAACCAATCATATTCCAGAAGAGAAAATAAATGATATCGTGATGACTTGTTTTGACTTTCGTCCCTCAAGCATGATCCAAGAATTACAGTTAGAAAGACCAATTTATCTAGTGACTAGTCAACATGGGCATTTTGGAAATCCAGAATTTCCTTGGGAGAAACCTTCTAAGTTAGAATCTGTCAACTCATTGACTTCTCGTTAGTTTAATCGACTCAATTAGACAAAGTATGATATAATGTCTGATAAGGAAGGAGTACGTGATGAAAAAAAGGAAAGAAAAGAAAGTTAAAGATAAAAGAAAAAGATTAAAACTCAAGTTTAACATAGATAAAATATTATGTGGGATTTTACTCCTACTTTCTATTATCCTAGTGGTATTCTTATTTTGTTTGGATATCATTCCCAATAAATATTTATACATTATATTAGGCGTAGAGATTGTAGCTAATCTTTTAGCTATTCTATTTTGCTTCGTATGGAAACTACCGAAAAAAGGAAAAATTATCTTTCGAATATTCATGATTCTTTTTGCTATTCTTTCTGTAGTTGGTATCTATTATTTAAATATTACTTATGGTTTTTTTAATAGCATATCAGTAAGCAAATATAAAACAGAAAACTATGCCGTAGTGGTATTAAAGGATAGCGATTATGAAGAATTAGCTGATCTAGAAGGTCATGATGTTGGTTATTATGCGAATCAAGCTACCTCTTATCAAAAAGCCAACGACCATTTACTAGAGAAAGTAGATCTTTCTTATACTGAGTACAAAGAAGCATTTGCTTTAGGGGATGCTCTCCTTGAAGAAGATGTGGATGCGATTGTTATCGAAAATTCTTATCAAGAGATCATCGAAGAACAAATCGAAGAATTCGCAAGTTCAACTAAAGTTATCTACACCTTCTCTATAGAAATAGAAACCAAACTTACTGCTAAAGATACGAAAGTAACTGAGGAACCGTTTAGTATTTTTATCAGTGGTATCGATACATATGGGAAAATATCTTCGGTATCGCGGGGAGACGTCAATATGGTGGCTACCGTTAATCCTACTACGCACCAGGTTCTACTTACATCGATTCCTAGAGACTATTATGTTACTCTAAGTGGTATTGGACAAAAAGATAAATTGACACATGCTGGTATTTATGGAATAGATACGACGATAAAAACGGTAGAAGACTTATTAGATATGGAAATCAACTATTATATTAAGGTTAACTTTACTTCATTAATTGATTTAGTAAATGCCTTAGGCGGAGTTGATGTTTATTCGGATTATACTTTCACTACAACAGAAAATTATTCTACTTCTAAACGTTATCGATTTACGAAGGGATATAATCATGTAAATGGGGAAGAAGCTTTAGCTTTTGCTAGAGAAAGAAAAGCCTTTGCGGCAGGAGATAATCAACGTGTAAAAAATCAACAAGCCTTATTAACAGCTATTATCAAAAAAGCTTGTAGCGAGACTATTATTACTAAATATAGTGACATTTTAACTTCTTTAGAAGGGGAATTTGATACCAATATGGGCTCTGATAAAATTACCAATTTAATCAAGATGCAAATCGACGAGATGCCAAGTTGGACAATTTCTAGTAATTCCTTAACTGGTAGAGATGCTAGTCGAACGACTTATAGTTATGGTAGTCAAAAATTATATGTTATGATTCCAATTGAAAGTAGCGTTGACTATGCTTCTAGATGGATAAAGAGTGTATTAATGGGAGAAACATTTGATGAAACTTATGTAGAAAGTGATGATGATGTTTCGGACGTAGTAACAAGACTTAGTGATGATGACGATGAATCAGATCAAATTTCATCTACACCTTCACCTAGTCCTACTCCTACCCCTACTCCGACATCAACGCCGACTCCTACTCCTACACCTCCAGCTACTGATGATCCTGACTCGAGTACTGGAGATGAAGGTAGTTCTGATAATGGGGATGAAGATTTAGAAGATCCGGATGAAGGTTCAGGTAGTGGAGAAACTAATCCACCTGGTGATGGAGATGAGGAAACTAATCCGCCGACACCATCTCCAACTCCTACCCCTACGCCAACTCCGACTCCGACACCAGATCCTACACCAACGACACCACCTACGGATAGTCCTATTTTATCTGAATAATACAAATGACGAAGGGAAAAATCCTTCGTTTTTTTCATAGAAAAAGAAGTTAGAAATTTTCTAACCCCTTATTTTGATTCTGGTAATGAAGAAGTTAATTTAGCTAAATCTCCCTTGGGAAAAATAATTTTTACCTCGGTATAATTCTGATATTCTGAAGCTATCTCTAATTGTAAATTTAATTTATCACAAAGTTTTTTACACAAATATAATCCCATCCCTGTTGCGTACTCTTTTTTCCGATCTCCTCCGGTAAACCCTTTTTCTAATACCCTGGGTAAATCAGAAGGTAAAATACCAATTCCATTGTCCCAGATGATCAACTCTACTTGATACTTATTTTCCTTCGCAAATATTTCAATTATATTGGGCCTAATTTTAGGATTTCGATATTTAATACTATTCTGTAAAATCTGACTAAAGATAAAATCTAACCATTTCCAATCACAATAGACATTTCTTTTTACATCATGAATTTTTAATTGAATTTTGTTTTCTAATAAAGTAGGTCTATATTCCATTAGTAGGTGATGAATTAATTCTTCTAAATCTAATTGTCTAATAAAGTAGTCTCTTTCTACTGTTTCACTTCTAGCATAGTAAAGAACTTGTTCTACTAGATTATCTATTCGTTTTACTTCTCTTTTCATCTGTTTATCTTGTTTATTTTCAGAATATAGGGCAAGAGAGGCAATTGGGGTTTTAATCTCATGCGCAAAACTCTCTATATATTCTCGATATTCTCTACTTTTCTTTTCAATATCGCTTATCTTATCATTCATATCTTTACATGCCTTTTTTAACGCATAATAATACACACGATCACTCATTCTATTTGGTTTTTCAATAATATCGGTAATTAAATATTTTTCGTTTAAAGAATCCACAAGGTGAATGATTTCATTATATTTTTTCTTCGATAGTTGGTATTCAATGACTAAATAACCAGACATAATTCCCAGATATAAAATGATTAAAACAAGAATAAATATTAAAGGTATTTGTAAAAAGAACAAATAGATCGATAGGAGAAACAATAAACTGATATTCGCTAATAAGAATATAATTTTTTCTTCTAAAAAACGTGAAAATTTCATATTTGATACCCTTTTCCTCGTATTGTTTGAATAAAGTTATCCAGTCCAATTTCTTTTAATTTTTTTCGTAAACGATTCATGTTGACAATCAAAATATTCTCATCTAAATAGTATTTATCATTCCACAAGTATTCAATTAGTTCATCCTTAGTGACTAAGCGATCGGCATTTTGAAACAAATAGTAAATAATCTTTCGTTCGTTTCTGGTCAATTCTACATTTTTATCTTGATAACTAAGTAAGGATGTCGACATGTCATAAACAACATCTTTTACTTTTAGGATTTGGTTATTTAAAGTGTCTTTTTTCTTAGTTGCTCGTTTTATTTTTTCTAATAATAAGGATACATGATACGGTTTAGTAATAAAGTCGTCTCCTCCAGATAAAATACTTTTTAATTCATCTTCAGGACGATTAGAACTTGTTACAAAAATAATCGGGATGTCTAATTCTTTTTTTATCTTTTGACATATTTCAAAACCATTTTGATTAGGTAGAGTTATATCTAACAATAATAACTGATAATCTCCTTGATAGATATTTTCTAATGGATGTTTGAAATCAGTGATACAACTTACTTGATAATTATTTTTTCTTAGTAATGTTGTTAATTCTTCACGAATATTTTCGTCGTCTTCAATAATTAGTATATTTATCATGTTCTTCCCATCTTTCATTTTTTATATTATATCATGCTTTTATTGTTCAATTTGTTCAACTTTTTATGTTTGATCTTATTTTCTTTACTTTGCGCATTAGCTACTGTCTTAATTTCACTTTTCTTATCAAGTTCTACTTATTTATTCTTTTTCTATCTATTTCTTTTTTCTTATACTCAATCATTAAATCAATACGATTAATTACTCTTTTATTTTTTCGTTAATATTTTTCTTAAAGCCAAAATAAGTCGCTATATAGTAGATAAGATAGATAAATAGGAAGAGGAAAATATTGAATATGACGTAACCTAAAATACTGTAGTCACTTTTCATGAAGGCATCAAACATATAAGATAATGAGTAAGCTGTACTGATGCTGATGATTAATGGATAAATAATAGGCGCTACAAAAAAGAATAGAAGTTGTTTAGCTAAAGTTTTATAGATTTGATGGGCATCCATTCCTAATTTATGTAGAGTAACATAGCGATAACAATATTTGGTACTATCACTTAAACTTTGAATAGAAAGAATCGTTCCTACTACTGCTATGAAGATGAAAGCAAGATACATTAAAGAAAACGTCGTAATCGTTAACATACTTCTATTTTCGCTTTCTACTTCACCTTTTACGGTTACTTGTTGAATCGATATCATTGTTTGATAAGTTTCCCTGTCTTCTACATAGACCTTAGCTGGAAACTTTTTACGCATTTTTTCAGCAAATTCTTCGGTTGTTTCTTCTTTGGTATCGATTGCTGTTATTTGATTAATAATTTCAAAATTATCGGTTATTACCTGATCTGGAACTACAACAATATAGCTACTCCCTCTACTCCAAGCTGTCGTATAATTTCTAGAAGTCATTCCTTTATTATGAAGAGTATACTCTCCAACTTGAATCGTTTGATAAGTTTGAAGATAGGTTTTTAATTCCTCCTCTACATCTCGAAAAGTATGGATAAAGTATTCGCCATCTTTTAAAGTAATCTCTTTTAGACCTCTCATTTTTAATAATTGATTATAGTCAGATAACCTTAAATAGCAATCATATGGCTGATAACCTACTAATCCATTAGAGATATACTTTCTAATTGGAGTTTCTCTATTGGTATATACATTATAAGTAAGTTTTTCATTAATCGTATAATACTCGTTTACGAAATCTAAGTATTGTTTAAGTGGTGGGCTATCATTACCGATTTCTGTTTCGGTTTCACTGTAAATATTATAAATCATAATATCGTATGGAGCCTGATTTTCTGTTTGAGTTTGAAAAACTCCATAAAACATGTTAGATACATTTAAAGAGACCCAAGTTAAGGTGACTAATAAGGATATCGTTCCTAAAGTAAATCCCATCGTCTTAATTTTTGATGAGAATTGGCGGATAATAATCAAATTATCCCCATGATATTTTATTTTTTTCCTCTTCATTAGTACCGTGAGTAAAAAGTCAGAAATAGTTAAAGTTACTCCATAAATACTGATGATAATTAAAACTAAGCTGATGATAAGATGTAATCCAGATGGAGTACTACTATTTTCCATGATGGTTTTTATTGTATTGTGAAAAAGAAGCAAAGCCCCAATCCCACAAAGAAGAGAAAATATAAATATAATCGGATTAAGTCGTGAAATGTGATTAGCCTTTTTTTCATTTGTTTTATCTAAATATAGGAGATCTCGTATTTTCATTTTCTTTATTTTTCGCCTAGTTTTCCACAGACTAAATAGATAGATTAGACAGAAGTAAAACAAGGTAAGTAAAATAGGTTCACTCCCGAATGAAAAATTTATTTGATATGGTAATTGAAAAATATTCATAATGATCAATGTCATCAGTTGCGATAAAATTATTCCAATGAAGAAAGAAATAATTAGAGAGAATACACCTAGGATAATATTTTCTAATAAAAAGAGTTTAATAATTTGTTTTTTCTTAATTCCTAGTATCATATAGGTAGCAAATTCTTTGCTCCTCTTTTGTAACATGAATTTCATTGTATAGTAAATTAGCCAACCTACTACTAAAATAACAATGATACTAACTATAATAATACACATTTGGAAACTGTTCATAATACTAGATAGTTCCAAAATATCTTTGGAAAATATAATTAAGTTGAATGAGAAAATAAGAGAAAAAGCTAAAGTGACTGTAATTAAGTAGATGATATAGTCGCGAATACTCCGTTTGGCATTACGAAAAGCAAGTTTACTTAACATCACCAACATCTCCTCCTAGTAAGGTTAACACATCTAGAATTTCATTAAAAAATTCCTTACGACTCTTTTTACCACGATGAATCTCATTGAATATTCTTCCATCTTTTAAAAAGAGGACTCGCTTACAGAAGCTTGCACTAAAAGGGTCATGGGTTACCATAAGAATTGTTGCTGATAGCTTTTCATTCATTTCGCTCATTGTTTCTAATAATCGTCTAGAGCTTTTTGAATCTAAGGCACCGGTTGGTTCATCCGCTAGGATTAATTGTGGCTCATTGATTAGTGCTCTCGCACAGGCACAACGTTGTTTTTGGCCACCTGAAACCTCATAGGGAAACTTCTCTAAAATATCTTCTATTCCTAATTTTTTAGCAATTTCCAAGATTTTTGGATCAATCTGATTAGGATCATCTCTATTGATAATTAAAGATAGTGCTATGTTTTCTTCAATAGTCAGTGTATCTAGTAAGTTAAAATCTTGGAATATGAAACCTAAATTTTCTTTTCGAAAATCAGCCAGTTCTGACTCCTTTAGCTCTGTAATGTCGATATCATCTAAATAAATATTCCCACTAGTTACGGTATCGATCGTAGAAATACAGTTTAATAAGGTGGTTTTTCCACTTCCGCTAGCTCCCATAATGGCAACGAACTCGCCATCTCCAACAGAAAAAGTAATTCCATTTACTGCCTTGGTGATATTGATTTTATTTCCATAGAACTTCTTGACGTTATTGATTTTTAATATCTCATTCATGTGTTTTGTTTCTCCTTTTTCAG
>CALVOU010000040.1 GCA_944350365.1 uncultured Bacilli bacterium | reverse complement strand
CTTTTCTAGTGTAACTAATATTCATAACATTTCCTCATTTCTTTCTATATTTAGGCTTTAATTGTTATACATTTATTTGTTACACTTTGACCTTCGCCACCCCCTGAATTAATGTGATTAGATAAAATAATTACTTTAGGATCAGTGCCAAAAGAATTATTCATGGTATTTAATCTCTGCTGTCTACTTAAAGTGACATCACTATCTCTAGTAATCGCAACGGGTACACCTAATTCTTTAAATCGATTATACATATAATTAGCTGCTTCTAAAGTAAAGTCTTTTTCTCTTAGTCCTCCACTTACTGCGCCTGGATCATCGCCACCATGTCCAGCATCCACAACTATTCTATAATCCATACAATATTCCTCCTCAAAGTATTGTATGTTTGTTTTAATAATCGTTGCCTACTTTCCTATTGTATTAAGAGCTCGATTACTACTAATTTAACGCAAATTGGACACTCTTAACCGATTAAGATAAGCTTATCTATTGCGCTATTTTAATTAGGGAACTACAATGATAGTGGAGGTAGAATATGGAAGCAAAAGATATTAAAAAGATTGCGTGTGTAGGCTCAGGCGTTATCGGCTACAGCTGGGCCCTATATTATTCGCTAAAAGGATTATCCGTTAATGCTTATGATTTAACGGAAGAAAAATTAGATTTTGCTAAGCAAAGAATTCATGAAAGTCTAATCAATTTAAAGAAAAATGGTGTTGTAGACGACAAGGAAATGGCTGAGATTGAGGGTAGAATAAATTATACTACTTCTATGGAAAAAGCCGTTAAAGATGTAGAATTTATTACTGAATCTGGACCAGAAAGTTATGAAATTAAACAAAAAATGGTTGAAGAAATGGAAAAATATACTTCAAGTGAGACAATTATTTCTTCTTCGACATCAGGATTATTAATTACAGAAATAGCAAAAAATGCCAAGCATCCAGAAAGATTCATAGGAGCACATCCTTACAATCCACCACATTTAATTCCACTTGTTGAATTAACCAAGGGAGAAAAGACTAGTGAGAAAGTTCTTAAAACGGCTAAAGAATTTTATCAGTTAATCGATAAAGAACCAGTCGTATTACAAAAAGAAGCTCTAGGATTTATTTGTAATCGTATCCAAATGGCTTTGTATAGAGAAGTTTGTAGCCTAGTAATGAATGGAGTTTGTACAATCGAGGATGCTGATAAAGCGGTTACTTATGGACCTGGATTAAGATGGGCGATTATGGGACCTAGTTTAGTTTTTGAATTAGGTGGTGGCCAAGGACACATAGATGGATTAATGAAACACTTAAATCCTTCGATTAGTCTATGGCTTCACGATATGGCTGATTTTAAAGATTTTCCGCCTGAATTTCCAGAAGTAGCTAGAAAAGGTGTTGAAGAATCCTTAAAAAACAGACCTAAAGAGATCGGTAATGATGATGCATCGTTAGCAGAATATCGTGATAAGATGTTGATAGAATTATTAAAATTACATAATAAATTATAAGAAAAAAGGCATTGACTCTATCAATGTCTTTTTCTAATGATAATTCACTTTCTTCAATAAACACTAAAAATTATTGGTAATATTATCCATTTGTTGTTATAATGAGATCAAAGATGATGCAGAAAAGAATAAAGGGCTAGTACAAACTTTAGGATTGTAAAGTTTTTGTATGGCTCTTTTATTGTTAGGTTGTGTTAAACGAAATGACTGATAAAAATTTATATAAATATAAGTCAGTAATTATAAGAAAAAATGAAAGTAAATAATTTATCTGATTGCATAAAAACTAATTTATATCGCATATCAGTCGCAAAGTATAACAGAACTTATTGTTAAAGAAAGTTTATAAAATATTAACTTAACTAAAAAAACTGTAATAAGAATAGAAAACATATAGAGAAAATAAAAAAACTGCCTAAGCAGTCTTCACTTGAAAGTGATATTTAGGTTATGGTTCTCACCAAAACTTTATTTTAACTCTCTATGTCATCTTAAATGGTATTAAGACAATATCATCGTATCATATTAAGGGAGGTATGTCAATATATGGATACAAATTATAGTATTGGATTAGATATCGGAACAACATCTGTTGGATGGGCAGTAGTAAATTCAGATAATTTTAAAGTGATGAGAAAAGGAAATAGAGCTCTTTGGGGTGTAAGACTTTTTGAAGAAGCCAAAACCGCTGTGGATAGAAGAGTAGCTAGAGGAAATAGAAGAAGATTCGACAGAAGAAGAAAGCGAATAAAACTATTACAGCAACTATTTAGAGATGAAATAAACAAAATAGACCCTCTATTTTTTCAACGAATGAAAGAAAGCTTTTATTCTGAAAAAGATACCGTGAACAAAAAAGCACCATTAACGAAACAAGAACGTGAATTAATATCAGAATATTATAATAAGTATCCAACTATTTATCATGTTCGTAAAGCAGTAATGGAAGGAACAGAAACAGATATTCGTCTCATTTATTTAGCTATACATCATATGATTAAATATCGTGGTAATTTCTTATACGAAGGAGATTTCAAAGTTCAAGATTTAAACATTGTAGCCAAAATTTATGATGTATTTGAAACTCTAGAAGAAAGTAATGAAACATTAGAGTATATTAATTTAGAGTTTATGAACGAAGAATCATTAGAAAGTGCATTAAAAGAAGAATCAAGAATAGATCGGGCAAAAAAGATTAGTGAGGCACTAAGCCAAATTGTTCCTAAGAATTTTGTTAGTGAGTTTTCTAAAGCAATGTTAGGAAATATTTTTAGTGTTGTAAAATTATTTAATTTGGATAGTGAAGAATTAAAAATAAGCTTTAAAGGTTCTTCGTTTGAAGATAATTATGATGAAATAGAAAAGGTAACTGGAAATTACTGTGATGTATTGAATCAAATGAAAGAATTATATGATAGCTTGTTCTTGTCTGACTTATTTAAAGGAAAAACAAAAGCTAGTCTTTCAACACTAATGGTAGAGCGATATAACAAACATAAAGAGGACCTAAAAGAGACAAAGAAATTACTAAAGTCTAATAAAATAATCTATAAGAATATATTTAAAACTCCCGAGAATGCCAAAGCCAAAGATTTTTGTAGCTATGATAAATATACTCATAATATGATAACATTAGATGAATTTCAAAAATTAATTCGAAAGAGTTTGATAGAACTATACGGTGAGGAACAATATCAAGATAAGTATAGTAATTGGGTAGAAAATGATGATTTCATGCCTAGAATTACAGATTCTGATAATGGCAAATATCCTTTTCAATTAAATAAAGAAGAGTTGCTTACGATAATTAAAGCTCAAGGAAAAAACTATACGTTCTTATTAGAAAAAATAGAAAATAATCGTATGAATGAAAAAGAAGATGACTTATATAAACTAGTTAAAATCTTGTCTTTTCGTATTCCTTATTATGTTGGCCCATTAAATACTTCTACTTCTAATACTGATGTAATTAATAAACATGCTTGGATTAAATATCAAGATAGAAGTATGTCACATTTAATAACTCCTTACAATTTTAATGAACTAGTTGATTTAGATACATCTGCAGAAGAATTCATTAAGAGAATGATTTCTCATTGTACTTATCTATTAAAAGAAAAGGCAATGCCTGCAAGTTCTATTTTATATTCTAAGTTTAAGGTATTAAACGAATTAAAACAAATCAGTATCAATGATCATCGCATAGATTATGATCTTCAAATGAAAATTTATCGTGAATTATTTTTAAAAGTAGGAAATGTTACTGATAAAAAATTAGTAAATTATTTAAAACAGCAACCGGATATGAACATGTATGATCAAGAAATAGTAGTAAGAGGATATTCAGCAGATGGAAAATTTGCAAATAACATGCAATCATACCTTGATTTCTTTGGATCAGATGGTATTTTTATAGATACGAAATATGGGATAGAAGATGCGGAACAAATTATTGAATGGGTTACTATTTTTGAAGATAAAGGTATGTTAGAAAGAAAGATACGAAAAAACTATCCTGATTTATCTGATGCGAAAATAAAATCTTGTGTAAATAAACGCTATAAAGGATGGAGTAGTCTTTCCAAAAAATTATTAACGGAAATATATACTGAAGAGGGAAAAACAATCATGGATCTATTAGAAGAAAAAAATCCAGATCCAAATAAAAATAATCAAAATTTTATGCAAATATTAAATGATCCAGATTATCAATTTCAAGAAAAAATCGCAAAAGAAAATGAAATAGATACATCAGATGACAAAATTCACTATAGTGTTGTAGAAGAGTTGGCTACTTCACCTGCCAATAAACGAGGTATTTACCAAGCTTTGAAAATAGTAGAAGAAATTGTTCAATACATGGGAAAAGAACCTCAAAATATTTGTTTAGAGATGGCTAGAGGAGATGATAAAAAGAAAACTCGTAAAGACAACCGTAAAAAATATCTTCAAAATTTATATGAGAAATATTCAAAAGATATTGAAGATTATAAAAAATTAAAACATATTCTAGATAGCCAAGATGAACAATCATTTACTAGTGAAAAAGTATTTCTATACTTTATTCAACAAGGAAAGAGTCTGTATAGTGGAAACCCTATCGATATTGACCAGTTAGAGCAGTGTGAAGTAGACCACATCATCCCTAGAACATTAATTAAAGATGATTCTATAGAGAATAAAGCTCTTGTATATCGGAAAGAAAATCAACTCAAAGCGGCAAGTTTAGTAGTTCCATCAGAGTTTCGCACTCCTGAAAGAATTAGATGGTGGAAATTATTGTTAGATCGTCATTTGATTTCTAAGAAGAAATTTTCTGCATTGATTAGAAAAGAATATTCAGAAAAAGATATTGAAGGATTCGTCCAAAGACAGTTAGTAGAAACTAGACAAATTACTAAGCATGTGGCAAATATTTTAAAATCATACCATAAAGATTCTAATGTGATATATTTAAATGCTGGACTTTCACATCAATATCGAGATCGCTTTGAATTGTTTAAATTTAGAGAGTTAAACGATTATCATCATGCTCATGATGCTTACTTGGCTACTGTACTTGGCATTTATCAGAAAAAGATATTTAGGCAAAGTATCGATATTGAAGCATTAAAAACAATGACAAAAGAATTATATGAAAAAAGAAAATATAAAGAATTAGGCTATGGTTTAATTATCAATAGTCTTAATAATGAGTTTTTAAAGTATGATAAACAAACTGGCGAAGTAAAAACTAGTTTTGATGCTGATCTTTTTAATCAAACAGTAACGAATACTTTATATCGGAATGATATCCTAATTAGTAAGAAAGTAGAAATCCGTACGGGAGAATTTTATAATCAAACAAAAAATAGACATGGGGAAAAGGGAGTCCCTTTGAAAAAAGGACTATCAACGGCATTATATGGGGCATATACCAGTCTAAATCCAGCATATGCTATACTAGTTCACTACACAAAGAAGAAAAAAGAAAACCAACGAATGATTGGAATGCCAATTTTATATACAAGGCAATCGAGTGAGGAGCAATTTAACTATATTAGAAAGTTACTTAATTTAACACAAGAAGATACAATTGCGATTCTAAAAGATAAAATCCCATTCAATAGTCTTATTGATTGGGATGGTCAGATTTGTATGCTAGTAGGTGCAACTGATACAGTGGAAGTATGTAATGGAAAAGAATTTCAAATAGATAAGTCAAATATGCAAAAATGGAAATATACTTTAAGAAGAATATTTGATTCAAAAACAAAATCAAGTATAGATGATGTATCTTATTCTACACAGTTGAATGAAATTATCCACTACATTGTGGATAAAGTAGAAAAAGAATACAAATTATATCAAGATCTAATACCTAAAATGAAAGAATACTTTTGTTATAATGACCAAGAAAAATTGACGATTGAAGAACGAGAAAAGGTAATTATTGAAATGTTAAAATTATTAAAATTAAATAGTAGTACTGCTAATTTAAAGTTTTTGGATTCTTCCTATTCAATGGCTTTTGGAAAGAAAAATGATAGAATTATAGAACAACCAAAAATAATTAATCAATCAGTGACAGGATTATATAGGAGAATTGAATTGTGAGTTTTAGAACGGTCATGATTACTAAGCAATCATCCTTGAATTATAAGAACAGATTTTTAGTAGTCAAACAAGATATCGAGGAAAAATATATCCATCTTTCAGAAATTGATACAATCATTATCGACACGCCAGCAGTTTCTATATCAACTTATCTATTAAAGGAATTATCGAATAATAAAATTAATATTATTTTTTGTGATGAAAAACATAATCCATTTGGAGAATTACAGTCTTATTATCTAAGTCATAATTCTCCGAAAAAGATTATGCTACAGAGTAAATGGGACGATAGGACAAAGAATCTAATTTGGAAATGTATTGTAAAAAATAAAATTAAAAACCAAATTCTAATGTTAAAAGACATAAAATCCGATCGATGGAAATTATTAGAAGAATACTTTGAAAATGTAAAAAATGGTGACAAAACGAACCGTGAAGGCCATGCCGCAAAAGTATATTTTAGCGAGCTGTTTGGTAAAAATTTTATGAGACATAATAATGACACAGTCAATTCAGCACTAAATTATGGATATGCCATTTTGTTATCTTCTTTCAATAAAGAAATAGTTAGTAACGGTTATATTACTCAACTTGGTTTAAATCATAAAAATGAATTTAATGAGTTTAATCTATCTTGTGATTTTATGGAACCTTTTCGTATCGTTATTGATCGATTTGTCTATTTTAATCCTCCAGCTGAATTGACAACTGAATATAAACAAAAGTTAGTAAATATCTTAAATGAAAACTTTTTCTATGATGGCAAAAATTATACGCTGAAAGATGTGATAAAAAAATATGTAAAAAATATTTTTTCTACAATTGAAGAAGGAGTAGTATATAAGGATTTTTATATTTATGAGAGATAGAATAATGAGAACGATTGTATTTTTCGATTTACCAAATATTTATGCAAAGGATAGGAGAAATTATCAATTATTTAGAAAATTCTTGTTAAATGAAGGATTTATCATGTTGCAGGAATCTGTATATTCAAAATTAGTCCTAAATTCAGAACAAGGAAAGTTATTATTAGAAAGGATTAGAAAAAAATCTCCTAAGAAAGGAATTATCCAAGTTTTAACTATCACAGAAAAGCAATATGCTCAAATAGAATATATCATAGGAGAGAGTAATACCAAAATCATCAATTCTGAAGAAAAGTTGGTGGTACTATGAAAATAAGAATCAAATTTTTAGATCATGATATCGAAGTTAAGAATGATTCTGTTTTTTCTGTCGAATGTGAAAATAAGATTTACTTTTATCGTATTGTTGGTCTTTTTAATTCTTTAGCCAATGGAAATATAGACGAGGCAATAGAAGTTTATGAACAAGAAAAAGAAGTAGATTGTAGTAATAAAGTAGAAGTGATTATCGATTATTTTAATTTCGATTTTTCTAGTAAAAAATATCAAACAAAATTAGCAGATATGTTAAACCGTGTTATTGATGCTGAAGATGTTAATAGACTTAATAATGAGTTTAAGAAAATTCAGAAAATTGTAGAAAGAAATTTGGGAAAATTAGATTTACCACTTATTTTCCAAAAAGATTTTGAACTGGATAATTTTTTGAAACTTTTAAAACTATCAATTAAAGGAAATAAATCACTACTAGATAATTTACTTTTGATTATTGACATAGAGAAAATCTTCCATTTAAATTATTTCTATATTTTTATAAATTTAAAGTCATATTTATCATCTGCAGAAATTAATGAGTTATACAAATATGCTCTTTATAATCAAGTAGCAATTCTTTTACTGGATAATGATACATATGGTACATGTCTTGATAATGAGCATAAGGTAATAATTGATGAAAATTTGAACGAGTTTATGATATAATGAAATCAGTTAGATATAGATTATATACCGTTTAGGTACCTTATAATTCTATGGATAGGGAATAGATCTAATATATTTTGAGGTTTTAGATCTATGTCATCTTAAATGGTATTAAAACCAGCTAATATTCCACATTTAAAGTTGCCACGTTTTAGATCTATGTCATCTTAAATGGTATTAAAACTATTAGTTTTATAGTTAGTAGCTAAATCAGGTTTTAGATCTATGTCATCTTAAATGGTATTAAAACTTTTTCAAAAGGTTGAGCGACTATCAGACAGTTTTAGATCTATGTCATCTTAAATGGTATTAAAACGTGCACCATTTCCTAGTTTAGTAGCTATTTGTTTTAGATCTATGTCATCTTAAATGGTATTAAAACGTTTTATTTCTAAATGTAGTTTAAACGCAAGTTTTAGATCTATGTCATCTTAAATGGTATTAAAACTGGCAAAGTTAACAAAAGATGAGTTAATTAGTTTTAGATCTATGTCATCTTAAATGGTATTAAAACATGTTCATAAACATAGATAAAAACCGACCCGTTTTAGATCTATGTCATCTTAAATGGTATTAAAACTAAAAGTCCTGATTTAATACTTCAAGAAACGTTTTAGATCTATGTCATCTTAAATGGTATTAAAACATAAAATAATAATCGGTTATGCTTCCGAACGTTTTAGATCTATGTCATCTTAAATGGTATTAAAACATAAGATTCATTATAATCTAGATAATATTGGTTTTAGATCTATGTCATCTTAAATGGTATTAAAACTCTTTTATATCAGCAACAGTCGGAGGATACGTTTTAGATCTATGTCATCTTAAATGGTATTAAAACGAAGGTAATATGAGTAAATTAGATGCATTGGTTTTAGATCTATGTCATCTTAAATGGTATTAAAACTCCTCCTCAATATTATTATACGATATTGAGTTTTAGATCTATGTCATCTTAAATGGTATTAAAACTCTATGACTTGATCAAAGCAGATCTAGTAGGTTTTAGATCTATGTCATCTTAAATGGTATTAAAACTTCTTACATAAAATAACATCATATATTCCTGTTTTAGATCTATGTCATCTTAAATGGTATTAAAACAATGAAAGGTGTATCGAATAAGATGACATTGTTTTAGATCTATGTCATCTTAAATGGTATTAAAACTGCAAGTACATCTGTAGAATTACAAGTCAAGTTTTAGATCTATGTCATCTTAAATGGTATTAAAACAGTTTATTATGGAAGAACTTGGGACGAGTGTTTTAGATCTATGTCATCTTAAATGGTATTAAAACAAAGGGATGCCCAGTTATTAGGAAATTACAGTTTTAGATCTATGTCATCTTAAATGGTATTAAAACAGTTTATTATGGAAGAACTTGGGACGAGTGTTTTAGATCTATGTCATCTTAAATGGTATTAAAACAAAGGGATGCCCAGTTATTAGGAAATTACAGTTTTAGATCTATGTCATCTTAAATGGTATTAAAACTCAATAATAGCGACTATCACTATTTTAATCGTTTTAGATCTATGTCATCTTAAATGGTATTAAAACTTGTTAATAATCCAAGTATTAAAGAATATAGTTTTAGATCTATGTCATCTTAAATGGTATTAAAACCTCGTGTGTTATATATATTACGCGCGTAAAGTTTTAGATCTATGTCATCTTAAATGGTATTAAAACTTCCTATTATTTTATGAGTATATAAAAGCTGTTTTAGATCTATGTCATCTTAAATGGTATTAAAACTGCACCAATCGGAAGTGTCATGATATGGCAGTTTTAGATCTATGTCATCTTAAATGGTATTAAAACTGCAGAAAATCAAGTTGCTATGACCATATTGTTTTAGATCTATGTCATCTTAAATGGTATTAAAACTCTTGAGCAACCACCAGACGAAGACGAGCGTTTTAGATCTATGTCATCTTAAATGGTATTAAAACAATATCAAAATATTAATGAAGCCATGTATGATTATGCTAATAAAATCAAAGATAATTTTAATACAACAATTAACATTGAAACCAACAAAACTAAAATTCCTGTTGATTATAGTCAACAACCACAAACAACTATTTTTCAAAAAGCAAAAGAAGTTTTTTCTAAAATAGGGAAAAATATATTTCAAAATAACGGTGATAACATTTACGTATCTAATGGTGATATAAAAGAAAGTATTGCTAAGACCGTTAGAAATACTGAACAAAAAAAATTACTGGCGGAACATATAGAAATATTCAGTAATCTAGACCGAATAATAGAAAATGGCACATTGATTGCCAAAGGGAATGAAACAAAAGGGAGATCTGAATACAAAAAATGGGATTATTATGCTACACCAATCAAAATAAACGGTGATAATTATATTGTTGAATTCGACACAGTATTACGGGATAATGGGCAAAAACATTTCAGATTAGAAAGAATTTATAATTTAGAAGAAGCAATAAAAAAACAGGTTGCTCCGACCGACAAGATTGAAAATCAATCAGTAAATCGGTTTGTAGAACAACCTGTTTCTGTTAATGATAATACCACAAATTTAACCGAAAGTCAAATTGCACCATTACCATCTAATAATAGTAATATGCAAAACGTAAGGAATGATGTACCAAAAATACCAACACGTCAAGATCTTCAAAGAGTGGAAAATTCAAAACAAATAGCTAAGGAACTTAATGAGACAATTCAACCAGATTCGTTGACTGCAAAGCAAAGAAGTTGGATTGAAACTTCCACCGAAAGTGGGGCTTTAAAAGATAAGGTGCTTATTAAAGATTTAGACTCTTCTAAAATAAACTATGTTCCTATTAGTAACAAAACAACATTAGAAAAAGCTAATAATAGTTTTAGATCTATGTCATCTTAAATGGTATTAAAACTACCCAAGTACGCAAAATAAGAAGAATAATGTTTTAGATCTATATCATCTTAAATGGTTTAAAACGTATCCACATGCAGTTGAAAAACTTACTAGTTTTAGATCTATGTCATCTAAAAGGCATTATAAACAAGTAAAGTATCAAATATCAAAAATATCATTTTATTTATCAGACAACACCTCATTAATAAAGATAGCTATTTATTAAAATTAGTTATCTTTTTTCTTTAAATAAAAATACATATAATAACAAGTTCATCCTAAAATAACATTCAAAACATATCGTTACATTATTCTTTTTAATTAGAATCCAAAAATTTCCTAACAAAACTGTAATATAGAACCTGACCTTGCTCTGATATAATTTAAATATAAGCTGAAAAAGGAGAAACAAAACACATGAATGAGATATTAAAAATCAATAACGTCAAGAAGTTCTATGGAAATAAAATC
>CALVOU010000039.1 GCA_944350365.1 uncultured Bacilli bacterium | reverse complement strand
CATAAAATGAAACGGTTTTTTATTAGTCAATAAAGAAAAATCAATATCTTCTTTAATCATCATCTTTCATTTCTTTTTTTAAAGTATCTTTGATAAAACCAGTTACTACATGATTATCAGCAATCGTATCTAAAAAATCAGTAGCAAATGAATCTTCTCCGCTAACACGAGTATTATTCGCACCATCCATCATAGAATTAGAAAGTCCATTTTCTCTCTTAATAAAATCGTCTACTTTTTGTAAATTCTTCATTTCACTTTTGGTTTCTGTTTCATGCTTATGTCTAGCATCAGAATTACGATACCTACTATACATAAACCAAAAATATAAGAATCCCGATAACAAGAAAATAAAACTATAATCAAAATCAATAAACAACATAGCAAAAAAACCAACTAACTCTACAATACAAGATATAGCAAACAACTTAGGCATATGAATAGGCACACTGCCCATCACTTCTTTCGTCCTTGCATTAACAGCCACATAATGTAAGATTTTGTTATTTCCTTTTACTTGTTGATAACTGTATAACCATACCGGTAAATAAGCCGCTTTCCATTGAGAACCTTTGACATCAAACTCTTCATTAGACCATCTAACACCACGATCATACTGTCGAAGCGTGTCATTGGCTGAAAATCTAGCAATATCCTTAGATTGTCTACCTACTAGTGTTTTTAATTCATCGATATTGGTATCTCTTTTTTCAGAAGTATATCCCTTCAAGTAATTAGCATTATACTTCACGCAATTATCGGTATCAAACGGCATGATCGCATTAATGACGTTATTGGTTTTTTCTGTCGATTTTTTATTCAATCGTTCAGAACTAGATTCTACTGTCAAATCATAAATACTTAAATCAAATTCTCTTTCTACATGATATAAATTAGCATCATAATATGTTCTAGCATCATCACCACTACCGCGAGTATATCTTCTTACTAATTCTTCTCCTTGCCCCACTAATTTTGCATGGGAATTGACATCGATAATCATATAAGGAAAATATACACCCATAATATTCTCGGTAGTAAACTCTTCTTTAAACTTAGGATGAGCAAAAAACTTTCTTTTGGCAACGAACCCTTCAATCTGTTTTTTTGCTTCTTCCTTAGTAATTTTAAATGGTAATACAACATCAGGAACACTACCATTAGGAATTTGTTGATTAATAGATAACGTATTACGACACCAATGACATCTAGCTTGTAGAGAAGAAGCCGTATCAATAACGACTTCTGCCCCACAACTACTACATTTTAAGGTAACTACATCATCAGTATCAGCTATAATATCTTGAGCACCAGAACCGATGACTTGCCCCTTTAATGCGCTGATATCGCTATCCAAACCTTCGACTTTTTCTGGCTCGAATTCGTGCCGACAAAAATTACAACGTAATTTACCTGTTTTTGTATTTAAAGAAATATCCGTAGATCCACATTTCGGACACTTATTTTGGCCATCCTTTGCTCCTACATCGGTTCGAACAACAGTAGTGGCATCTAAAGAAACATTTTGATTTTGTTCTAAGTTTTTATCTTTTAACTTATTACTTGCCATAAACTAAATTCCCAAAAGCCTTTTCTTAACTGCATCAAAATCCGCTTGAGTAATTACTCCTGCATCTAATAATTTCTTCATTTCCGTTAATTTAGCATAAGGATCTTCTTGGGTTGGTGTCGAAGAAGGCTGAGTTGCCTCAGGTTGTTGAGCTTGCCCTTGAGCTACATTGATAAATGGATTAGTTGTAGCTTGTTGAGGTTGATTTATTCCTTGCATCATACCACCAGCAACATTCATCCCCATACCCATGAATGCCATACCACTTCCACCACCAGTTTCACCAGCTGACTGCATACCACGAGCAAGTGATTGTTGCATAAAAGAATTCCCTCTTGCGCCACTTAATGCATCTGCCTTTTTAACATCACTTAATAACTTCTTAGTATCTTCGTCGTATTCGATTGCCAAAATTGCGGTTTTTACAATTTCAAGTCCACGATCGCTCTTCCAATGATAGGCATCTTCTACTGCCTTACTCATCGCTTGAGCAAAACCAATCTGATCCCCTTGAATTTTAGAAATACGATTTCCTTTACTTGGATCATTTGTATAATTAGAGAAAGCAGCTGATAATGTACCTACTACTTCATTAAACAACTGGGTACCAGCATCACTATCCATATCCGCCAAATCAAATATTGGTGCATCCGCTATTAAATACTTAGCAGGAACAAAGTTTTTAACAAACAAGACTGGATCAACTATTTTTAGGGAATAAGTCCCTCTAGTAATTGCGCCAACTTGAGCATTTAAATAAGCATCATCCCAATAAATCTCTGATTGAGTACCAAAACGATTATTAGGAATTTCTTTTAAATTGACATAAAAAGCAAGTTGCTCACTACCCGGCTGTCCTCCAAACTTAAATCTCTCCCAAGATTGACCAAATGTAGAAGATAAAATGCCATCTCCTGAAAACATCGACTTAGAATTAGGATCATCACTCCTAAATTCAAATCCTCCCGCTTCCGCAATTATACCAGTAATTTGTCCATCCTGCAATGTAATTAAAGCAGTACCTTCAGGAACAATAATCTTACTTCCGTTAGTAATAATATTATCTGAACCTTTAGTATTCGAGCCACGACCTGCATTTGTACCTTGTGGCACAGCTCTAAATAATGCCACTGTCTCTGGAAGCCCTTGCATAGGACCATAAAAATCCTTCCATTGATCAGCAAAAGCACCACCTAAGGCTCCGGAAAATGCTTTAATAAAACCCATATTTCTACCTCTTTCTTTACTTAATTTTTCGAATAGAAACTAACAACTAATCTCTCCTATCCTTTTTCATTATAGCACAGTGATCCAAAAAAAATAACTACTTTTAGTGAATTTGTAGAATTTCGTCTAGAAAGCAAAAACCTCCCTTACCAAGATATTTAAAAAGTCCGTAAGACTATTATTTCTAACTACATGCTACTATCCAAAGATAAAACAAATGAAAAAAACGAAAAATATCATTTTTTTTGACAAGAACAAAATAAATATTCGCGTAATTAAAGAAAAATTTCTCCGAAAGCAATGTCTAAATAACTAAAGTTTCGTATTTAATTCGCAACATACGATTTAAGTTTATTATCTATAATACCTTTAACTACGATTTTCTCCTATCTGTTTAGTTAAAGCCAAACTTGCTTCTTTTTCTCGATCTTGTTTTTCATTTTCTACCTGTTGAAAGAAATCATCGACAATCGCAAAAACACAAGAAAGTTCTTCTTTATCTAACATTGGTTCCGTAGAATTAAATTCGTTAAATAATCGTTTAATTCTCGCAATAAACCCTTCTTTGTAATCGTTAGGCATCAGCAAATATAAAGCATGTAGTGGAATTGAAGACAATTCTATTTCCTCATCTTGAACAATGGGAAAAAGACTCTCATCGATATAAGAAACCAGCCAACTTTTTAACTGATCTTGCTGAGGAATCGATTGCGCTTGGTTAATCAACTTATAGGATAATAATTCTGTTTTTGCTTGTTCTGGATGCAAGAAACTATATTCTAAGACAGGAGACAAAAAAATTTGTTCATAACACCACTCCTTGACAGTTAAAACATCTTCTGGTACCACTTTATCGATAACATTTTTTGTTAGTAAAAATTGAACAAAATCAAAATCACTAGAAATGATATAGGTAAAAATATTTTCCCCAATACTCTTATCTAGTACTTTTCTATCTCTAGAACCCACTTCATCGATAATCTCCTCATAAGGCAAAAATAAATACGATTCCCGATTAGACAGATTAACTTCTATTCTCCGCATTATAGAAGTTCTCTCTGATTCCTCTTTAAAATCTATCGAAGGATTTAGATAAAAGCTATCCAGTTGATAAACAAAAATTTGATAATCTAGAGAATCAGGTTCCAATTGGGCATATAATTTTTGTTCTTGTTCTACCGCAATTTGTAAATACTGTTTCATCTCTTGATAGATACTACTATCTTCTGGGTAATAAACTAAGCGATGATAAATATCCCAAATTATTTTATCTAGTTCGTAAATTCTTTGTCCTAACGTTTCCACTCTGTTTTCACTTCCTAATGATATCTAACGCTTCTTTTACCGTTTGTTCAAAATGATTTAAATTAACGGAAAGCCAAACAATATCTTTAAACTGATGATTAAAAAAAGTATACTGTCTTTTGGCATAATGCCTAGAATTTTGCTTAATTTTTTCGATTGCTTCTTCTAACGTACAATTCCCATCAAAATAAGCATATAACTCTTTATAACCAATTCCCGTTAATAAAGCTTTACTATGAATATTCTTGTCATAAAAAAATCTTGCTTCTTGGGTGATCCCCTCTGTTACCATTTGATCAACTCGCTGATTAATCCGTTGATACAAGATATCTCGTTCAAGGGTTAAGCCAATGATCTTAAATTCATATAAAGACTTATCTCCCTTTTTTTCTTCCACGGTACCATTTTCATACCGTTCTAACAAACGAACTAGTCGCCTCTGATTGTGACAATCTACTCCAATTTTATCCGTATAACGGTGAAGTCTAGCGATGAGTTCATCCGTAGATAAATTTTCGGTCATTTTCTTTTCTTCTTTAGGAAACCGGTAATCAAACAAAACTGCTTTCAAATAAAGACCGGTACCCCCCACTAAAATAATATTTTTTCCTCGAGAAGAAATTTCTTCAATTTTTCTACGACAATCTCTTTGATAATCATAAACCGTATATGTGTCTGTAGGGTCAACAATATCAAACAAATGATGAGGAATTCCCTCTTTTTCTTCTTCTCTAATCTTCGCAGTAGCGATATTTAAATGCCGATAAACTTGCATACTATCGGCATTAATGATCTCAGCATTTAACTTTTTCGCTAACTCGACACTTAATTTGGTCTTACCTACCCCAGTTGGTCCCACAATACAAATAATCATAACTTCTCACGATCCCGATGATAAAGTGCATAAAAGGTATCACGATGTTGTCTATGCTTAATCTTTTTTAACTGAATTTTACGATCGGACTTATGAATAATTTTTTCTAGTTCCTTCAACTGTTTCATATTTTCTTGAAAAAACAAAGAATCTTCATTATCACATACACCGACAATAAAACTTCCTTGTCGAAGTAACCGATGTACAATACTTTCTGTATCTTCATAGATGCCATTACTGATATAACAAGTATCAGAAGATAAATAAAGTTCTGGATCTAATTTCTTATTAATTTTTAATACTCCATATCGGGAAATAAAAGTCTTTTGATTAGGATGTTCTAAATTAGAAGATACACTATATTCCTCATGAATTACGGTTTCTAATAAGTGATCACTTTCTCGAATTAAATGATACCTGATAATTCCTTTCGCAAAAGAAGCATTATTTTTCGATTGTTTTTTTAAAAACATAAGATACTCATTTAAAATAGAAGGTATCGCGGTTCTAAGATAATAAGAGTATAAACTCGGGTCATGTTTTACTTCTCTAACAAAGCGTTTTAATAGTTCTTGTTCCATATAATTTCTCCTACATAGCTCGTTTAAATAATTTTTCTAAATCGTATTTAGAATAGGTAATAATCGTCGGTCTTCCGTGTGGACAAGTAAATGGGTTCTCGCAATCACGAAGTCGTTCTAACAATACTTCCATATCTTTTAGCATAATGTGATCATTCGCTTTAATCGATGCTTTACAAGCCACTGTTGCGGCGATATGATGAAGAAACTTTTCCATTTGAAAGTCCTCTTGGGTAATAATAATATCGATAATCTGACGAACAGCTTGTTCGGTTTTAGCTTTTGTTAACCAGACTGGTAAAGATCGAATCACAATCGTTTGAAAACCAAATTCTTCATAACCGAAGCCAATCTTATCCAAAAGAGAAAAATTTTGTTTCAAAATCAAGTATTCATTAGTTGGAAACTCCAAAGTAATAGGAACCAAAAGATCAGTAACTACTCTTTCCGGATTGGATAATTCTCGTAAATAATATTCGTAATTAATTCTCTCATTCGCAGCATGTTGATCGATAATAAACATGCCATCTTCATTTTCAGCAATGATATAAGTTCCGTGAACTAAACCAACTGGGTACATCTTTTTGATTCTTTCTTTAGAAACGACTTGTTTTTCTTCCGCTAGATTTAAAGATGTATCTTCCTCATCTTTCGAAGGTGATGAAGGATAAGTTGTCGATGACTCCCGAGCTTCAAAGTCTAATTTCATCCTTTCAAACTTCTGAAACTCTTCTTCTTTTTGATGAGTATCAAATTCTTGAGTACTAGCCGGAGTATAATTGGTACTGATCGTCGTCTTACCACTAGGCTCTATTTTTGTTTCTAACGAAGCATCAGGAATTAGCGTTAACTTCTCCAACTGTTCAGTAATAACTTGAGTAACCAATTCTTTTAACGTATCCATCTTTGAAAACTTAATATCCATCTTCGTCGGATGAATATTCACATCAATCAAAGTCGGATCTACTTCGATCTGTAAAACAATGATCGGATATTTATCAGGTGGAATATAAGTATGATAACTGTCCGTAATCATTCGAATTAACTCATGATTTTTAATTACTCTACCATTTACTAAAGTCGTAATCACATTTTTATTACTTTTCATTACTTCTGGATAAGAAATATATCCATGAATTTCATAATCGTTATTTTCTCCTTGGACTTCGATCATCTTCTTCGTTACCGCCAAGCCATAAATATCATGAATCACTTTAAGTAGACGTCCACTACCATCCGTATTCAGTAAAGTCTTTTCATTATTGGTTAACACAAATTTAATATTCGGAAAACTAAGCGCCATCTTATCAACATATTCACTAATATATGCAAGTTCAGTATACAAACTCTTTAAATATTTTAACCGAACCGGTGTATTATAAAACAAATCTTCAACCACAATACTAGTACCTTCTCTTAAGTCACAGGGGGCAACACTTAAAATCTTACCTCCATTAATGATTACTTCGGTACCACTAACCCCATCTGAAGTTTTTAAAGTAACATGGGAAACACTCGCAATGGAAGGTAGAGCTTCTCCTCGAAACCCTAAGCTATCAATATTAAATAAATCATCCACCGCTTTTAATTTAGAAGTCGCATGTCGAGAAAAAGCCAGTACCGCATCCTCTTTGTCCATACCAATTCCGTTATCCGTCACTTTTATTTTCTTAACCCCAGAATCTTCCAACTCAATCTTAATCACTGTACTCTTCGCATCAATCGCATTTTCGACCAACTCTTTTACGACATTCATACATTTTTCGACAACTTCTCCAGCCGCAATCTTATTCGCTAGAACCTCATCCATTACCCGTATTTTACTCATTATTTACTTCCTCTCATCAATCTTTACTTTTAACATTGGTTTTTCTTTACGATAAATCATATTGTGTAACATAACACTTTCCGCAAACTTTTCTTGAATAAACTCTTCATTTAAAGAAAACTTAAGCTCATCCGGATGATATTCATAGTAATGATAAGCAGCATGAAAGCCTAATTGATAAAAATTATCAAAAGAAAGTTCATTATCCGTAAACTGCATAGAAACTTGGCTTTTTTCTGATAAACGTTTAACTCTTCCTTCTAAAAAGCCCAATTTATAATGTAAGTAATCTATCGTCGGTTGATTTTCAAATACAACCGAAGAATGATTTTTACTTTCTAGTTCTCGAAGTTTACCATAACACAAAAATAATTCATTATCAGTAATAAAAGTAGAACGAAGCAAAAACTGATGAGTAAAACTAGAATCCTGCTTATCCAAATACGAATAAAGTGGCTCTAAATGGGCAAGATAACATCCTTCTTTTTTAGAAGATTTCTTTTCTTCATAACAACCTAATACTTGTCCAAAAGAACGAAAATGAGGAAATAAAGAATAGGAATAAAATGGTGTATTTTGATGTCTTTCTTCTTTTGAACGAAAAAACACTCCCACTAAATCTTCTTCTACTTCGACAATTACTTTATGAGGAAATAAGAAAACGCCATCTTGTTTAGAAATCAAAACGTCCCCTACGTACAGATCACTTAAATTGTATACTGCTGACATAACAATCCCCCCTACAAACAGTTTTCTCTAATAATTTCCTATCATATCATAATTCCTTTAAATATTCAAAGAATTTTACTGCTACATCATGATTTAATACTGTCTCTAGTTCTTCTAATGATGCTTCTTTCATTTTCTTTAATGAACCAAACTTTTTTAAAAGGGCATGTTTTCGTACTTCACCAATACCTGGCGCCATATCTAACAGTGACACTAGAGCCCCTTTACTCTTAATATTTCGGTGATAACTAATCGCATAACGGTGTACTTCATCTTGAATTCGATTCAAAAACAAAAATAAATGACTATCTTTTGGTAACGGAATCTCTTCTAAATCTTGGTTCACTAACACATTCGTCTTATGTTGATCATTTTTCTTTAATCCCGCAATCGGAATCGATAGATGAAGTTCATTAATAATCTCCCGAGCTGCCGTAATCTGTAATTCACCACCATCTACTAAAATCAAATCTGGTGCGACAAATTCTTCCATCAACACCCGAAAATATCTTCGATAAATAACTTCTTTCATCGCTGATAAATCGTCTTTTACCTCCGTTGAAATTTTAAATTTCCGGTACTCATTCTTATTCGGTAAGAAATGATCAAAGACAACCATACCCCCAACATAGAAAGTGCCAAACAAATGAGAGTTATCGAAGGCTTCAATCCGTTCTAATTTAGGTAAATGAAGTAACTCTCGTAACTCTTCTTCTGCTTGCAAACGATTAGACTCTTCTCGCTCAATATTTTCATATTTTTCTGTAAGCGCAACAGAAGCATTCTCACAAGCCAAATCTAATAACTTCTTTAATGCTCCTCGCTTAGGAACAGAAACTTTACGATCTAAATACTCACTAAGCAAAGTACTATCTACACAATCAGGAACTAAAATTTCTTTAGGTAGTAGATGATTCTTTTCATAAAACTGAATAATATAATGGGTTAAATCTTCTTCTAATTGATCTACACTATTAAAAATATCGTTTTGTTTTCCAAAAAGTAGTCCTTCTCGAATAAAAAATACCGTAATCGAAAGATAATTCTTATCCTGATGAAATCCAAATAAATCAAATTGATAATTCTTATTTAAATCAATTTTTTGTTTAGTCAAAGTAATATCAATATCATTCAACATATTCTTTAACTCTAATGCTTTTTCAAAATTTAAGGCTTCACTTGCCCGCTCCATATCTTCTTTTAATCGTTTAATGATAATTTCATTATTTCCCTTTAAGAAAGAAACAATCTCATTCATCATCTCTTTTTGTTTTGTCTCATCAATCTTCTTTTGACAATAACCTAAACATTCGCCAATATGATAATAAAGACAAACTTCTTTCTTTAAGGTTTCACACTTTCTAAGAGGATAAATACGGTTTAACATATTTACGGTTTTACGAGCCGCTCCAACATTAGGATAAGGTCCAAACAAACGACTTTTATGACGTTTACGATTCACATTACGAACAATTCTTAATCGAGGATATTTCTCATCCGTAAGCTCAATATAGGGGTAACTTTTATCATCTTTCAGTAAAATATTATATTTCGGATTATACTTCTTAATCAAAGTAATTTCTAAGATTAAAGATTCTAACTCAGTAGAAGTAACAATATATTCAAAATCGACAATATCCGCAACTAACATTGCGGTTTTTCCCGTGACTAATCCCGTAAAATAACTCTTTAATCGATTCTTTAAATTCTTGGCTTTTCCAACATAAATAATAATCCCATCTTTATTCTTCATCTGATAACTACCAGGTAATTCTGGGACTAATTTTAATTTTTCACGGATATGTTGTTTAATTTCTTCACTCATGTTAGCCACTTCCTCATTTCTAATTCCATTTAGATTATAACATATTTTTGTTCATTTCATAAACTAAACCTCATATTATTTAAAAGGGATAACTATGATCAAAAAAAGTATGTTAATTCTTTGTATTATCTTGTCTTGTTTTATTGTCTTTAAACTAACTATACCCTATTTTCTACCCGAAGAAAAAGAAGAAGAAATTATTACTATCGTCGAAGATAAACCAGATTCTGTCATTAGTATTCATTATCCAAAAACCCATATCGAAGAACTAGACCGAGAAATCGAAAGTGATATTGTCAAACAGTACATGTCTTTTTCTAAAGAGTATGGGAATAGTGACTATCTAATGGATAGAGATGAATTAAATATCGATTATCAGTATTATAAAACCAAAAACAACTACATCAGTATTGCACTTACAATATATATCGATAGTTATAAACTCCAACATCCTACTTGGTCGATGATTACTTATCATTTTGATGGCAATAAAAAAGAAAAATTACAGTTAGCCGATTTCTTTTCTATAGAAGAACTAACTAAGCTAAAAAATAAACTAAAAAATACGTTCTTAGAACAATATTCAGACTGTATTCTAGTTGAAAATATAAATCAACTGTTTACTGATGACTTTTCTAATTATCCATATTTTTCTTTCGATCAAGACAATTTCTATTTTTATTTTCCTGAAGAAAAGTTGGCTAGTGATTACCATGAAATGATTACAATTCCAATTCCTCACTCTGAACTATCTGTAAACATTCCGTTAATATTTTCTAAAGAGGAAGAAACAATTTCCATTAGTAAGCAATCTTCTTCCGCAATCGATCCAGCAAAACCCATCGTTGCCTTAACTTTTGATGACGGACCTAGTCGTTATACAGAAGAGATATTGGAAACACTAAAAAAACATGAAGTGTGTGCCACTTTCTTTATATTAGGCAATAAAGTAGAAAATTATAAAGAAGTATTAAAGAAAAGTATCGAGTATCAAAATGAACTAGGTAATCATTCCTACAATCATAAATGGTTAAGTCGTCTTCCAGTTAACAGTTTAAAAGATCAAATTGAAAAAACCCAACAAATCTTACAAGAAACCCTTTCCTACCAGCCAAAGTATCTTCGCCCAACATATGGTTCTGTCAACGATAGAATAAGAAAAAATACTGAGTTAAAAATTGTTCTTTGGACTGTAGATACCAAAGACTGGAAAATAAAAAGTATCGATCGTATTGTCCAAAAAGCAACGACCAATATTGAAGACGGTGATATTATCTTAATGCATGATATCTTTGAACGTAGTGCCAAAGCTCTAGAAAAAATTATTCCTACATTAAAAGAACAAGGTTTTCAATTTGTAACGATAAGCGAATTAGAAGAAATCAAAAAAATAAGGGGCTATATCGATGTGAATAATGAATAAGATCTATTTACTTTATCCAATCAGTAAAAAGATCTACTTTATTCTTTTGTCTACTTTTATTCAATCACATAAGGACTTTGTACAGTTCCATCTCCGTCAATTATTTTTGTACCCATTTTAAGTGATACAGCTGGGCGAACACCACGCGAAGTCGTAACCCAAGATGCATACAAGTATCCAGTCGAATTTACATACCAGGCATTGGCGTTCGTGTTGGAAGAATGGAAGTTAGACGGCGACAAAGACCACCAGTAAGCATTATCATACAAATAATAACTTCCATTATCTTGAAGATACACCGCTCCTGCATATGCGATCTCATCAGCTGTAAGTAATGCTATTGGATACGTTAATGCCCCATTTCCATTTTCTTCACTTACAGTAAATCGGTC
>CALVOU010000038.1 GCA_944350365.1 uncultured Bacilli bacterium | reverse complement strand
AATTCTAATGTTAGTCTATTATGTTCTTCAGCAACAAAAAAAGATGATAATTTCGTTTTATCATCTTTATCTATTTGTTTTTTAGTATTTATTATATTAGTATTTATTTGTGTAGGCTCTTCCACATCTGGAATATCCAGGTGTGGATTTTCCGTATCTGGATATTCTTTATCGTTTTCTAATTCAATAAAATGTGGTATTTCATAAATTAAGTAATTATATTCAAAATAACCTTTTTCTCCTCTTACTTTTTCTATTTCTAAATAATGATACTCTTGCAATTCCTTTAATATGGATCTAATTCCATCTCTACCCTCTTTACTAATGGAACAAAGACCTGCTAAAGAATAATCCCAATCTTCTGGCAAACTTAACATAAATGATAATAACCCTTTAGCTTTATATGATAAATTTTTATCTCTTAAATGATAATTAGACATAACAGTATAGTTATTATTCTTTTCTATTTTAAAAACTGACATTTTTACACCTCCAAACAAAAAAACAACTATAAAGTTGCCTTTAATTTATTATACTTTTCTTTTGCATTTTCTAATTTATTAAATCTCTCACTATAAATTAACTTTATATTGTCTTTACTTACAATGCATTTTTCTACAATAAATTTATTACCTTTTTTAACAATTGAAATAATAATACAATTGTTACCTATAATCATTTCGTAAACATCAATTAATAATTCTTTCATATCCTACCTCTTAAATTCTACACTTTTAATAATTATCTTATCAGTTGATTTATCAACTTTAATAACTTCAACAAAACGTTCTAAAAATTGTTGTTTTTCCTTATTTGTTAAATATCCCCAATTTAATTTTATATTAGTTACAATATCTTTAATATCATCATAAGAATATGAATCATTACTATCCTCAATTATTTCATCAAGTTCTAAGATTTTTGACTGTTGTATATTCTGTTGTTTTTGTATTTCCTCAGTAATTTCATGATATTCATTTACATCTATCAAATCGTTAATAAAATGACTCCTAATAATTTTTTTCTTGTTTTCTAGTTTTTCAATTTTTTTATTAATTTCTTGTTTCTTTTTTTCAGAATTAATTATTTTTTTTCTTTTCTCCATAATGCTCTTATCAGGAACCATATTCTCTAAAGTATCTAAATATTCTAAAAATGCTTTTTCCATTGTCTTATGCGAAAAGCCTCCACATTTACAAAAACCTCTACTAGAATTATTACACCTATACGTAATATATAATTTGCCACTCTGAGTTTGTTGCCTAGCAGAAATATTACCTCCACAATTTGCACATTTTATAATATGAAAATAATATGAATTTTCACTTGGATAACGTCTGACACAATATTGCTTTCTTGTTGCAATTATATTATTTGCTAATTTCCATTTTTCTTCATCAATTATTGGTTCTATGTCGTTACCATCAACAGTAAAAGATCTATCTTTATTTTTCTCTTGCACTCCATATCTTACTTTACCAACATACAATGGGTTATTAATTATTGATTTTATTGTAGATGAAGCCCAATGTCCACCTCTCTTTGTAGGAACGTTTTCTTCATTAAATAAATGGGCAATTTTAAAATAAGACTTACCATCTATATATAAATCGAAAATTCTATTAACTAAATCTTTTTCTTCTTCATTTACAATTATTTTTTTCTCTCCTACAATATAATCGTACCCATAAACACCATTAGTATTAGTATAATTACCTTCTCTAGTTTTTTGTTCATAACCAAAAGATACTCTTTCAGCAAGATTTTCCCTTTCAAACTCTGCAAAAATACCAATAATTTTTACAAACATTCTACCCACAGCATTAGATGTGTCAATTTTTTCAGTTTGAGAATTAAAAGTGCAACTATGTTTTTCAAACAATTCTATTAAATAAATTAAATCTCTTACACTTCGTGTTAATCTATCTAATTTATAAATTAATATATTATTTATTTTTCCATCTTCAACATCTTTAAGCAATCTAGTTATTTCAGGTCTATCTTCTAAATTTTTTCCACTTATTCCATCATCAACATAGTAATCAAAAATATCCCAATCGTTTGCCTCAGCATACTTGGTTAATTTTTCTCTTTGTGCATGAATTGAGAAACCATCTTTTGCTTGATCCTCTGTTGAAACACGAATATAAATTCCTGTAACTATTTTTTCTTCCACAATATCTATCTCCTCTATTCTACCTAAATAGATTTGATATTTGACTCTAAAATTCTAGGAATGCTTGTATTCAAGAAAAATTTCATAATTTCAATTTGTATTTTTCTAGGTATAATATTGTCAATCATCGTTATCCTCACTTTCTAATAAAGTATAGATAACAGCATTTTAATTTATGCAGTTTAATGTAAAACTTAAATTGACACTATTCGTACAAACATATAAAACTATTGCAAAATATAAATACAAGTCTAATTGTATTTACGTTTAACAATAATTGATTTTATTGCAAAATATAAACACGACTTTATTCGTATTCACTAACCAAAATTTATTTGGCGTATCTACTCGTAAATAATCTTCATATAAGGAAGAAAATTCCAAAATCTGTTCATGCTTTAATAATTCTTGGGCAATCAAGGCAAGATCGTGCGCTGTAGAATAGTGATTATCTTCATCTAAACCAGTCGGATTAACAAAGTTAGTATCTTTTAAGCCTAGCTCGTTCACTTTAGCCATCATCATTTTGACAAACTCAGCCTCGCTTCCCGCAACTCTTTCTGCAAGCGCAACCACTGCATCATTCGCACTCGCCATACTCACACCTTTAAATAAATCCTTAACACTCATCTCTTCACCCGGTTGTAAATAAATTTGCGTACCACCATAACCAGCCGCATTCGCACTTACCTTTACCACTTCATCCCAAGTTAACTTTCCTGTTTCAATCTGTTCCAAAATAATAATTTGTGACATCATCTTAGTTAAAGAAGCGATAGCGACTCTTTCATTTGCGTTTTTTTCAAACAAAACTTTTCCACTCGTATTTTCAATTAAAATCGCACTCTTCGCATTAGTGGCTAACGTTGTATCCGTAATTTCCTCTGCCATAACCGAAAAAGGAATAAAAGCTAAACCAATAAGCACCCAAATAAATAACTTTCTCATAAAATACACCACCTAATAAAAGATATGAGAAAAATAAAAGAACTTTCTTTGAAATTTACATACTTCAAAAAAAATTCCATACAGTTTAATAGGTGAGGCAAGATGAAAAAGAAAAAAATAATTCTTCTATGTATTCTTCTTATTCTAAGTATTAGTTGTCAACAAAATAAAAGAAAGCTACCAGAAAACAACCCATTTATAGAATTTTCTTACTATCAAAAAGATAAACAAGAACGTTACCTAAATTATCAAAAAAGGAATCCTAATCTTAAACCAGAAGATATTGTTGCTTACGTAAATATCGGACTTGATCAAACGCCATACACCAATACTAAAGAAACAATATTTCTAAACACAACCTATCTACTAGTCAATAAATACCTTTATCTACCGGCAACATACATTCCAGAAAAATTGGAGCGAATCGACAGCGAATACACTAGTGGCAATAAACAACTCGTTCAAGAAGCCAAACTATCCTTTGAACAAATGGCTAACGACGCAAAAAATGAAGGCTATACCATTCGAGCAATCTCGGCTTATCGATCCTATCAATACCAACAAACCCTTTATGAGAAATATGTTCTTCAAGATGGCAGGGAAAATGCTGATACATATTCCGCAAGACCAGGACATTCCGAACATCAAACCGGCTTAGTCGTTGATATTGATAATGGTAAACAAGATTTCAACCGTTTCGAAGAAACAGAAGAATTTAAATGGATGTTAGAAAATTCAGCAAACTACGGATTCATTCTAAGATACCCAAAGGGAAAAGAACATATTACCGGCTATAACTACGAAGCATGGCATTTTCGTTATGTGGGTAAAAAAATCGCCCAAGAGATAGTAAGTAAAAACATTACCTTGGACGAATATTATGTAAAATATTTAGAAAATAGCTAAACAACCTCGAGCATATCCTCTATCTGATTATCTTTAGTATCTTCCATAAAAGTATAATAACTCGTTAAATCTTCTTGAACAAATGGAGCATCATCTTTTAAATAAAGAGTACATAATACATCTCCTACTTGAACATCATCACCGATCTTCTTTTTTAAAACAATCCCTACTCTAGGATCAATGGGATCATCTTTGGTTTTCCGTCCTCCACCCAAATCAAGAGAAAGTTTTCCAAATCGATAAGCATCCATATCAATTACATGACCACTCTTAGTAGAAATAATATCTTGAGTATGACTACTTACTCTAAGACCACTAATATCCCCTCCTTGAGCTTCAACCATCTCCATAAACTTTTTATATGCTTTACCAGACTTCAAACTATCATCTACCCGGATACTAGCATCTTGAATCGAAACCCCTAAACCTAATTGAACCATCTTAGCAGCAAGTGCTTTAGATAATGCAACTAAATAATTATTTTCTTCGTTCGACAAAATTCTCATTACTTCTAAAATTTCTAGTGCATTTCCAATCGAAGTACCTAAAGGAATATCCATATACGTAATCATAGTATCAACATCTTTTTGATAGTGATGACCAATTTTTTTCATTAATCGAGAAATTTCAAGCGCCTCTTCTTGTGTCTTTAATAATGCCCCCTTACCAACCTTAATATCTAACACAATTTTATCCGCACCAGATGCGATCTTTTTACTCATAATACTAGAAGCAATCAAAGGAATCGATTCAACAGTTCCTGTCACATCACGAAGTGCATAAACTTTCTTGTCTAAAGGCGCAAGACGAGCCGTTTGACTAATAATCGCAACTCCAATTGTATTTAATTGCTGAATAAATTGTTCCACACTTAAATCAACTCGAAACCCAGGAATACTTTCTAATTTATCAATCGTACCACCAGTATGACCTAACCCACGACCACTCATCTTAGGTACTTTTAATCCAAGGGAAGCAACAATAGAGGCAACAATCAAAGTCGTTTTATCTCCAACACCCCCAGTTGAATGCTTATCAACAGTAATTCCATCAACACCACTCAAATCTAAAACTTCACCACTACGAATAAAAATATCCGTTAAATCAAGAGTTTCTTCATCCGTCATTCCCCTAAGACAAATAGCCATCAACAAGCTACTCATTTGATAATCAGGAATATTTCCTTGAAAATATCCATTAAAAGCTTCTTCCAATTCCTCACGTGATAATACTTTTCCTAATCTTTTTTTATTAATTGTATCAATCATGCTCATACTATATCACCTCTATTTTATATAATCATTATATCGAAAATCATCTCATTTGTACAGAATGTTCAAAATTTCTTTTTTAAAACGATAGGGAAATCGAGAATAAATACATAATCTTCTATTTCACATTAATCATACAATAATTCGCCGTCGTATTAAGCAATGCGTTAATGTTACTTTTACTATTCATCACAAACAATCTACATCTTAATCCTTCGATTTCTCTAATGGACAATTAACTAATCGAAAAACATCTCTGTAATATCCATATTTTCCCTGTTTACTAAAGTATACCCATTTTCAACCATATTTTTTTAGTAAATGTTGTTTTTCAACAGTTAGAAAATATCAAGGATCGACATATACTCTAAATTTTCATCATCATAATACATGTCCTATTACAGCGACTAGAGGAAAAAATTATTTATAAATTGAATCTGCCAAAAGCAAAATGTCCACCACCATATAATTTTTTTCATATTCGACCCAAAAAACTATCACCACCAAAAGCACGATGACAAGCAACGAAAAACATGTTTCAGCTAAATTTTTTGTAACTGGCAAACTAAGTCATTCAAAAGATAATAATAATACAATTTGTCCTAGTTCACTTAATCCATTTAAAGATTTCTTTTCAATATCGAGTTCAAGTTGCGGAATTTTCCACCAAGTATTAGTAAGCGACTAGTCCAGTCGAATATAATTTTTTCTTTATCCACAGAAATTCCTGATAAAGTCCTAATCTTCTATCTTTTAATCCTGTTTTAAATCGACAGAAATTGCTTTTACTAAATATCTTTAAATCGAATGTTACTATCATAATAAGATAGTTAACCTCAAATAAAATAAGTGTATTTATTCAAGTAAAAGTAATTAAATAGTCTTATAATATTCACTCCACCAATCAACTGTTTTTTCCATAATCATTAGAATAATAATTAGACATTGCGATATTTTCAATCCTATCCAAAATTTCATTTCTTTCCACAACGTTCTTTCAAACTAGCTTTATTTATATCATGACAAAAGAAAAACATACAAGTGATTATTACTCATATGTTTAACGCATCTTCATTTCAATTAAATCAATTGTTCTTTTTGGATCATCCAAAAGTTTTTCATAAAGACGAATATGCTTTCTTAACTCTTTGATTAAAGTAATTTCATCTTTGGCAATATTAATGCCATATGTAGCATCATCACTAGCTACTAAATAACAATCAACGCCTAAAAAATGAGTAAGCTCGACATTTAATGCATTAGCCAGATCAATTAATGTATCTAAAGTTGGTGTTCTTGTTCCATTTTCATAACAACAAATACTTGTCTTGGTTAAACCGACCATATTAGCCAACTGCTCTTGTGTCAAATGATTCTTTAATCTAGCTTCTTTCAATCTACGATCAAACAATAACATGTTGCCCACCCCATATCATCTTATAGGAACATTATAGGGAAAACGTGTCGTAAATTGACGCAAGTTAACTAAAAAGAAACTTAAGAAGAAACTTCTTTAGAACGTGAAGATAAAAAAGTTACCTTTTCAGCAATCACATCTAACTGAGTACGATTTCCTTCTGGTCTTTCAACAACACGGCTTTGAATTCTTCCTTTTACACCAACAATATCCCCTTTACCGCAGTAATCTACCGTTGAAGTAGCGACGCTATCCCAAAGAGTACAATCGATAAAATCAGTTTCGTATTCACCAGCCAAATTTTTAAAACTACGAGGAACGGCCAAGGTAATAAACGAAAGTTTTTTCCCATTTTCTAACTCTCTTAATTCGGGTTTTTTAACTAAGCGACCAACTAAAACAATTTGATTTAGCATGGTACCTATCCCTCCTTTCTGAATTAAGCATAACCAAAAACAAAACAAATAACAAATGACCAAAAATAAAGAATTAATCATAATTACAACCAAAATTTGAAAATTCAAAATCCATATTTAAATAATTAAACGAAAAAAAAAGAAAGAATAACAAGTTTAATAGGTAACCATTTTTCTTTCTGTTAAAAATCTACATTTTTTGTAATAGTTTTCGCAATGATTCGAACGGTAAATAGGCGCATCGTTTTCGATTAGGTTGCTTACCAATATCCTCATAAACAACCAAGTCTTTTAGCATTGTCTCATCATAAGCCTCCCCCGAAAGCATTTTTTCATAATTGATTAAAATATCCAAAGCTTCCTCTTTATTTTTACCAATAAACGTTTTGATCATTAAACTAGCCGCACTTGTACTAACCGCACAAGCTTCTCCATCAAAACGAATATCAGTAATAATTCCATCAGTAACCTGATATTGAATATCTAAATGATCAATACAACTCTCATTACTTGTATTAAACAAAAGATAATCTTCGTTTTGAACTAATCCTCGATGATAGGGGCTTTGATAATTTTCTAACATAATATTTCTACGAGTTAAAGTATCCATAAATATCACTCCTTCTACAATACAATCCTAAAAATATCTTTACTCTTTTTTAAAACACGAATCAATTCATCGATTTCTTCCTTAGTATTATAAATATAAAAACTAACTCGGCAAGTATTCTTAACCTGTAAATCCTCTTTCAAAATTTTAGCACAATGATTTCCTGCTCGAACACAAATATGATAATGATTTAAATATACTGCTGTATCCTGGCTAAATACATCATCGATATTAAAAGTGACAATACTACCACCTATATCCTTATTATATACCGTAACATGATCAATTGATGCTAATTGAGACAAAAAATATCTCTTCAAAGAGCACTCATACTGATAAATATTTTCCATTCCAATCTTCATCAAATAATCAAGAGCTTCACCAAAAGCAATTACGCCAGCTATATTAGGAGTACCCGCTTCTAATCTAGAAGGCAAGCTCTTATATTCAAAAGAACCATCACTACTAAATGATGCATTCATACCACCACCGACAGCCGTAGGATGTAATTCTTCTAATAGTTCCTCTTTTCCATAAAGAACTCCTACTCCTGTTGGACCTAACATTTTATGAGCAGAAAAAGCCAAAAAATCAATACCAAAATTTTCTACATCAACCGGGCGATGAGGAACACTTTGCGCTCCATCTACAACAAAATATATTCCTTTCTCTTTACATAACTCACCAATTTCTCGAATGGGTCTCTCGTCTCCTAACACATTTGTCACATGGGCAAGAGAAATTACTTTCGTTTTATCCGTAATACTATCTAAAACATGATTCATGATTACCTGATGATTTTCTAAAGGAATATATTTGACTGCAATACCAATTTCCTTTTCTAATTCTAGCCACGGTAAAATATTAGAAGCATGTTCAGCTTGCGTTAATAATACTTCGTCCCCTGCTTTTAAGTGGTTTTTCATAAAGCCAAAAACAACTCGATTTAAAGAATCTGTTGTCCCAGAAGTAAAGATAATTTCCTTACTACTTTTGGCATGAATAAAATCACGTACTTTATCCCTTACACCCTCATATAACATATCCACTTTCAAACTATTATCATAATCACCTCGATGTGCATTCGCAGTATATTTCGTATAGTAATCTACTGTTGCATCGACAACACATTTAGGTTTTAAAGTTGTCGCACTATTATCAAAGTAAATAACTCCTGTTTTTAAAATTTCAAAATCCTCTCGATACATAATATCCCTCCTTACCTTTTCACATATCTATATATTATAGTTTATGACTGAGTAATTAAATCACCTACATCATTTACCTCAAAAAAATAATTTATACTTATTATTATACTAAAAATATACTAAAGTAGAAAAGAATTTGTATAAATGCTTTTCTTCATGCACAAGCTATAAAACGAGGAGGAAGAAAATGAATAAAGTACCACAAATAATTTCTACTAAAGATTTCTCTTATCTAAAAGACATTTTTGAGTGGAATATTACTGCTTCTAAAAAAGCGTATCATTATTACGAAATCAGTCAAGATCAAGAATTAAAAACGGCGTTTCAACAATGCTACCAGATGCATAAAACAATCTGTAATACTATTTTAACCATTTTAAAAGAAGGTGAATCTCTATGAATAATCAAAAAGTTCAAAATCCCAAAACAGAAACACCAAAAACAATTGAGTTAAATGATAAAGATATGATTACCGATTTATTAGCGACGGAAAAAAATATGAATGTGAATTTTGCGATTGCATTAAACGAAACTAGTAACGAAATATTATGTCAAAAGTTAATGGAATGTGCAAATCAAATAAGAAATGCTCAAAGAAATCTCTATGAGTTATCCTTTGCGAAAGGATGGTACACTCTAGAAAAAGCCGAAATACAAAAAATCACAGAAGCATACACAGAACATCAAACATGTATAGAAGAATTAAGTGCTTAATATGAATAAATCTTATTCAAAACGTTCTTAATATTAATGAATACTCGCTGTATTCACAAAAATGCTTCGGCATTTTTTCTTTTTTGCCTAATTTACTTCAACTAAAGTTTCTGATAGAATACAAATAGGAAGGTGAAAAAATGGATTGTTTATTTTGTAAAATTATCAAAGGAGAAGTACCTAGTTTTACTATCTATGAAGATGAACAAGTAAAAGTATTTCTAGATATTAACCCAAATACGAACGGACATTGTCTAATCGTTCCTAAAAAACATATCGTAACCATATATGATGTTAACGACGAATTAGCTGAACACATTGTCAAAGTAGAAAAAATCATTTATCAAAAGCTAAAAGAAAAACTTCAGATCGAGGGGTTAACTATCTGTCAAAATAATGAACTAGGACAAGACATCAAACATTATCATGTTCATATGATTCCAAGGTATCAAGATGACAATTGGAAAATGCAATTTAACCAAGAAAGTTTAAAAGAACCTGAAGAAATAAATAAATTAATTACTAATGAATAGAAAATATTCAAACTAAGAATAGGGATTTAGTTCAAACTAAATTTCTATTTTTCTATATAAAAGAATATTAAATCCATGTCTTTCGTCCCACCAAGTTCTTATACAATCTACTTTTTATAATTTCTCCATTACAAAAATTAATTGCCTTGTCCCTACTACAACATACAGATTTTCCATTGTTTCATCATCAATATTTTCTACTGTTCCTCAGTAATACATAATTAAATATTGATTATTCTCCGTTCCGTTTAAAATATACAATTATTTTCCATTCGTATTATTAGCAATTTGACTAAAGTCTATTCCGATAGGACATTACACTAGATAAATCATCTTCTTTTCTATTGTTGCCTCTATTCATACGTTAAGTTCTAATTCACGAACCCAGTTATGAACATAGATAGTTTATCTTTAACGTGCAGTATTGCTCCTCTTGCAATTGGATTATAATACTTGTTGATAATTTGATTGAATTGTTTCTTTCGTCAAAAATTCTATTTAGTATCCCATCACTTATTACATAATCCATGAGTTAGTTCTAATACACCAATTAGCTAACGCATTCAGTTTATATAGCCTTAATATACTGCTTTTTCATCACACCAAAAATTTATCCAATCCTTCTTCAAATTCTACCACATAATATTTCCTAGACTGTTGACTGGTGATTTCTGTTACCAAGCTATAACATTGATGACCTAGTTTTAGCATACACGTTCCGCACTATTAAAAGAGAAAATAATAACTTTCTCCTTAAATAATACTTAAAAAATAATCATATAATAAATAATCAATTATTTTAGATCTATCAACTAAAAAATTTCTTTAAATACATTTACTGTTTAAAAGTATCACGATAAATAATACAATTTTTATTCAAATTATATTTTTTACTTAGCAGTAAGAATTGAATAACAAGTTCCTCGTTGAGTAAACCCGGGATTTTTTCTACCATTACAGTCAACAGTAACTAAAATAGAATCATAATTAGCAATATTTAAGGTACCACCAACAGCATCCCATGCAAGTTGGGTTTTTATACCAGTACTATTAGAAGCGCCTTCTATTTTTACCCGTCCATGATGAGAAGCAGGTTGATGCCAAGTATAAGTTAACGTTTTAGCACCTAATGTAGAAAATACAAAAGTATCTGATTCCGAAGAATCTTGACTAGGGGCAACTACTGATACTTGAATATTAGAAAACAAACCATTTATTCCAGTATAATTGCCTGTTATTTTAACCCCATTTACCCATGCTGTTTTCCCACTAACAATATCATTTGCTGTTGCTGTTGCCTGTGTTTGACTAGCAAGGGAGGCTGCAGTTACTTTTCCACTTCCATTGTGATATCCTGCGGGAATTGTATAACTTCCTCCCGCATTTAAAGTTGTACTCTTCGCTCCTTGATTTACCATAGTACCAGTCACCTTATTTCCATTTACCCACGCTGTTTTGCCAGTTAAGATTTGAGAAGCCGTTGCTGTTCCTGATGTTTGACTAGCAAGGGAGGTAGCGGTTACTTTTCCACTTCCATTATGATAACCTTCAGGGATCGTGTAACTTCCTCCGGCATTCAATGTCTGACTTA